>JANNYO010000659.1:0-1499 GCA_031410115.1 Rhodanobacteraceae bacterium
GCAGTTTGCCGAGCCCAGATCGCGCAGATAAATGCCGCTACCGGTACTTTCAATACAGGCGTGCTGGCGCGACATTTCCGGCTCGTCGAGCACCAAATCACATTCGCTGCCGCGCCCGATGGTGGTGCGTACCTTTAAGCCGATCACCTTGCCAAAGTATTGGCCGGAAACCGCGCGCAACATTGCCCTAGCGGCTAAGTTTTTTATGCCAGCGGGCACGCCGTCGTTGCCGACGGGCGGCGGTTCATCACGCTTGTCTGAGTCTGCTTTGATCAGCATTTTTACTGGCCCTAAAAGCACCATATCACCGAGGCGAGCCAGCGCTTTGGCTTTAATCGGCCGACCGTTGATGTGCACATCGGCAAAATTCTGTACTAAAAGCTCAATCCCGCGCACCGGATCAGCGTCAATCAACAGATGGTTTTCTGCCACCGCCGCATGCGCGATGCGCACGCGATGTGCCTCACCACGCCCAATACTCAAGCGTCCTTCGGCCCAAAAGGTATCGGGGTGTTCGCCATTTGGAAAGTGCAGTCGCATGCCGCTTTTTACCTTGCTTTTGGCATTTTTACCACTGGGTCGATAGATCAATCAGCACGCGGCGCGTCGATTTGGTGATGCCATCGCGCCTTTCATCGAAGGCGGCGGCACGAATAAAGGTGTTCTCACTGAAGCCATAGCCTAACCATGGCATCGTGCCGCGTGAAAAACTTTGAAACCACCATTCGTCGTCGGCGGCGATGCTCAACACTGAATCGCGCGCATTGCGTTGATAGGCAACGCCAAGCTCAAAGCCGCCTGCACGCATATCGCCCCAAGCCACGCTGACACGTCCGGCCTTATTGAGCGTATCCGCGCCGCGATTATCGACGCCATCCAATACAACGGTGAGTGGCTGATCGCTCAGCGTCACGCGCCCGATTAACTGTAAATCCAGCAACTCGTAATTGGATAAATAATTTGCACCGATTCTGCGATTGGTGCGCGCGATGCCGTTGCTCGGCAAACCCTCAAGCCGGGAAAAACGTAAATACGACAGGAGTGCTGACGCAGAAATCGGTTGGCCCTGCTGCCAGTGCCAGCCCGCTTGCACGGCGGCAAGTCTGGGGCGTTCGTTGTCGAAAATAAAATCGGGTGCGAAATAACCCGCACCATAGGCAAAGCCAGTGCCTGCATCATCCAGCATTGCACCGCTGGTGCTTAATCCAATCGGGCGTAAATCTCCATCCCACACCAGCGGCGTCAGCGCGAACGGCAGCGGCGCTTTGCCGAATTGCAGGCTTAGAGTTTCGCCCTGCCAGCGCGCATACAGTTGATCTAAACTGATCCGACCAGAATACTCATTATCTTTGTTGCGCCGGTTGTCGCGCTTTTGATCGGTGCCCGCATTGAGCAACGCTGCGCCACCAAATTCCCAGCCTGCAACGCCTAAGTACAGTGCGCCCAGGTGTGCACGCGCGCGCACACGCTCGAAGACGGCCGCGACCGGCGCGCCGTCG
>JANNYO010000660.1:0-11049 GCA_031410115.1 Rhodanobacteraceae bacterium
CCCGCCGGAAGGCGACACGGCAAATTGAGTCTCGCCGGAAGGCGACACGGCAAATTGAGTCTCGCCGGAAGGCGACACGGAAAGGAGATTCCAACCGATATGTTAGCCCATGAAGCCAGTATTCGCCTTGCCGTGTTCGCAGCGGTTTTGCTCATACTCAGTGCGCTTGAGCTTGCTTTGGCGCCAACGCCTTGGAGTGAACAACGTAGGCTGCGCTTGCGCGAAAACTTCGGCTTGATGCTGATCAACACCGCTGTTTTGCGCATCGTATTTCCTGTGCTTGCGGTGCAATTGGCGATCCAGCAAAGTCCCGGCGGTTTGTTTTCACGCCTGGAATTAGCGAACTGGCTGGCAATCGTGCTCGGTTTTTTATTGCTTGATTTATTGGTCTATGCCCAACATCGTGTGTTTCACCGCTTTAACTGGCTCTGGCGACTGCATCGCGTGCATCACTGCGATCACGATTTCGACGTATCGCTCGCGCTGCGATTTCACCCGCTTGAAATCGCGCTGTCCATGGGAATAAAGCTTGCCGCAATTGCACTGTTAGCGCCGCCGGCGATTGCGGTATTGGCGTTCGAATTAGCGCTGTCGGTCGGCGCATTGTGGACGCATACGCGCTTGGCATTGCCGAACGGGATCGAGCGCTGGGCGCGGCTCATTTTGATCACGCCAACCTTGCACCGGGTGCATCACCGGCTGGAAAAAACGGATCAAGATCATAATTTTGGCACCACGCTGTCGATTTGGGATCGCGTATTTGGCAGCTTTCGTGTCGCCGCGCAATCGCATCAGCCGGGCTTTGGCACGCTGCCAAGCGCTGACACACCGCGCAGCCTGATTGCGCTACTAACATTCCCCTTTCGCCACTAACTGATTAGGTCACTAACCATGCGCGACTCTTTGCCGCTGTTGAAAAAAATTGCCTTCCCTGCGATCACGCGCCGTAAATTAACGACCTTGCAGCTCAACTTGGGCTATCGCTGCAATATTGCCTGCCTGCACTGCCACGTCAATGCCGGGCCGACACGCAAAGAAGAAATGAGCAAAGAAATCATTGACTTAAGCCTCGATTTTGCCAAAAGCCAAAGCATCAAAACAATAGATTTGACCGGCGGCTCGCCCGAGATGAATCCGCATTTTCGCTATTTGGTGCAAACCGCCCGGGCGCGCGGCATCCATGTGATGAACCGCTTCAACCCAACGATTGCCGAAGAAATTGGCTATGAGTGGGTGCCAGAATTTCTTGCACAGCAGCGCGTTGAAGTCGTCGCATCCTTGCCATGTTATACGGAAACTAACGTTGATAATCAGCGCGGTGATGGCGTGTTTGCATCCAGCGTGCGCGTGCTCAAGCAGATGAACTCGCTTGGTTTTGGCGTAACAGGCAGCGGGCTGGAACTCAATTTAGTTTACAACCCAAGCGGGCCGTTTTTACCCGGTGCGCAAGCAAAATTAGAAAGCGATTACAAAGCCAGGCTGCACAGCGAACACGGCATTGTTTTCAACAAGCTCTACACCCTGGCAAACATGCCCATCAAGCGATTTGGCTCCTGGCTGCAGTCTAAAGGTGAGTTCGAGCCCTATATGAAGCTTTTGCACGACAACCATCAGCACAGCAATCTTGACAACGTGATGTGCCGGGATTTAATCAGCGTGGACTATTCCGGCTATGTTTACGACTGCGATTTCAACCAGATGCTCGGTCTGGGGCTCGGATCGGCTGACGCGGCAAATGACGCTGCCTTTGGCGCGCCCATCGCGCAGACGCATCTGCGTGATTTATTAACCAGCGACATCACAGGGCGCGCCATTCGCGTTGCCGGCCACTGCTTTGGCTGCACCGCTGGGCAAGGCTCTAGCTGTGGTGGCGCGTTGGTTTGACCGGCTGACGCGTCGACGCCGCGCAAGATATCGCCATCGGCAATGCTGCGGCGGCGAATGTGACTGGATTAATATTTCCATGAAATAAGGCTAATTATTCCATTAGATTTTTTGAGGGCCCATAGCTGCCAACGCGCGATAGGCGATCACACCACCTAAGAAAATCGACGTCATCACCAGCTGCCCGGATGTGGTGCTGGCGATGCCGGCGGGTGTGCCTGCCAAGGCTTGGGTGCGCAAAATTGGCGTCAGACTCGGCAGCCGCGCGACACCCCCCGACGCGTTCATTCGCAACAAGCCAGCGCGCGAATCATGCAGCCAAACCTCGCCATCGACGATGCGCGCACTGGTAAACGCACCCGTGGGTTGCAAGGTAGCGGCCGGCGCTTCACTGCCGCGCGCTAAAACCATGGCCGCACCGCCCGCGACATAGATGATGGCATCCAAACGCGCGCAATAAAGCGCTGCGATCACCACGCCAAAGTTGCGCGCTTGCGGTGCTAGGCGTGCTTGTAAGCTCGTCCAATGAAAAACCCCGCTGGCATCAGCAGAAAAATAGCCGATGTCGTCGGGAAACCCGCCATAAAATCGCCCATCTGGCGTGTAGGCAAGTTCGATCAGCGGCGCGCGGCGCTCTGGATGGCGCGCTAGCTGCCAGCGGATGCCATCAAAGAGCAGCAGGCCCGCGCTATTGGCCACCGCCAAACGATCATCCGGCAGAATTTGTACGCGCGCGTGATCGGCGCCGCTGCCGTCCAAGCTGCCCGGATAGACATCGGTTACTGGGCGCCCCCGTTCGGCGTCCGCGGGCGTCTGGAATTCCTGCGACAGCGCCCAACCAGATAGCAACCAAGCCAGCAGCAAAGTTCGCAGAGTTCGCAAGGTGAGGTGGGGAAATGCCAGCATATTTTTTTGATTATCGCGATAAATCCGAGCTGATGTCTGAGTTGGCTAGCGCGTGGGGAACCGCCTTTTTGCTTGGGGCAGTATGAAATAACGCGGCAACCGGTGTTTGTCACCAGGTTGTCAGCATTTGCCCTGAGGTTGTGACCTTGGCTTTTCCTTGGCAACACCACCCCTAAAACTCAAGTTCCACAAGGGAATTGCAACCTGAGGTCAAACGTCTGCAATCCCAGGTCAAACCTAGCTTGAGCAGCTTGCCTAAGCTGGCTCTATCAGCCGCGCTGCCCGCGCGCCGAAACGCGCAGGACGCCGGATTTCATTGAACCCTAAATTTGTGCGCACCTATCGAAAGACAGGTATCGCAACTGCACCGCTCAAGCGAAGCTGATTTCGCACCTACCCTGACCGATTTAGAGAAATCACCATGAAGATTTCAATGCAGATTTCAATGCGCTCGTATGCAAAAGCAAGCGCTCGCTTTGGCCTTACCCTGTATCGCACGGTGTTGCTGATGCTAACCGCCGGCAGCGCCATCGCCAGCAGCATTTCATCCGATTTGTTTCCAGACATCAGCGCGAAAGATTTTCCAAGCAGCGCTTACAGCGCGACGCTGCGGCGCGTGCAGGCATCGCCTCAAAGCATTCTTGCCGACAGTTTTCATGCGCGCGCAGCGGGCGCAGGCTTCGCGGCAAAATTGCGCAGTACCCTAACCCGGCAGGCACTGACGGGTAAGCGCACGCTCAGCGTGCAGCGATTCGACGATGGCTGTGTCAATGCTGCGCGTAAAACCAGTATTCGACCCGAACTGGAATGTGGTGAGCTTTCTGTTGAGGCCATTACGCCAGATGTTCTGAAACTGGTGTATCGCCACCGCTATTTCGATTACCAGCTGCAAATGACCATGGTGCAAACGCCGATGGGCAGCGGCAATTGGCAGCTACTGAAAAATAATCGCCGTGGTGAACCACAAAATTTGCGGTTGAGTTTGCGCCGCAGCGGAACCGACGCGTTGCAGGTGGTGTGGCATTTGGACAACAAGCGCGCGCTCGAGGCCATTGATTTGAACTTGAGCGCGACCATCACGCCGTCCGAGTTCCGCCAAAGCGGCTTTAACGACGTGGAGCTTGGCCTGCTGGCGGGCGCCGATTTTTTCTATGACTCAGCACAAATCTATGCTCCCGACTGGGCCGTCTATGCCTTCGGCGAAATCATCGACACACCCGCACCGAGCCCCGACGACAATGATCCGCACGAATGCAAAGTCGTTAGTGCGTGTTCCGCCGAATATCAATCTTGCACCCCGACACAGGGTGGTTGGTACGTTTGCGAGTTTACTGAAGGCACGCATATCGACTGGGGTGGCGGTTTTGGCAATGATCCCATTGGAAACCCTGGTGGCGGTGGCGGTGGCGGTGGCGGTGGCGTCCCGCCCGCCAAATTGCCCGATTGGGTGATCGGCAGCCGCTTATCTTTGCCAAAACGCTACATTCCACCTTATTTCAATGGCCTGTTTCTCGATAACTCGATCACACCTACGCGCTATCTGCACTACCAGATTACTAGCGTCTTAAACTTCGCCGACGTTGCTCCCAAGGTTGACCCTAAATACGCTCGGCCTGTGGTGCATAGGCTCAATGCGTTGCTGATTGAGGATGCAACCGGTGCACTTGCGTATCCGGAGTGCGGTGAAGGTAGAGCGGATCAAACTTCCGCATTTGTGGTTCTGGCTGGTGATGAGGAAACCTACATCGCACCTGGAAGAATAGATGACCGCCCGTGTAGCCAGCCTAAGAAAAACGGCGTTTACGTTCTGCAATACGTGCTCGACCCGAACAATGCTTGGGCCGAAAGAAGTGCGGGCGAAGGAAGTGCGGGCGAAGGAAGTACGGGCGAAAGTAACAATATTGGGTTTTTTGACGGCTTTTACTTTGTCAATGACAACTAACTTGGTTTTCAAAAACGCATTCGGGGGCGGTCAATATCAACGGCTACTCGCAGGCGGGTTCGGTGCAAAACACCTCCACCACCGGCTTTAACGCGGTGCTGAAAATTCAGCTGAGTGGTGCGAACCTGGGGGGTGGTATTGCCGGGTTGTCGTTGCAAGAAAGTGTCGGCAGCATTATCTCCGGGCTCTCGATCACGAATTTCAGTGGTAGCAGTGGCTTTGCGATAGTCGCTGGTGGTGCCGGCGCGCTGACCGTTATTGGCTGCGCCATTGGCATAACCCCAAGCTTTACTGCGGCAGGTAACAGCATCGGCATAGTCAGCGCCGCCAATCAAACCGGCGCGGTGCGGATTGGCACGCTCTCGGCTAACTCGCCGCGCGCCGTGAATTTAATTTCGCAAAATCTAAACGCAATGGTTTTAAGTCCCGTTACTGGAACGCAAACCGGCACTTCGTTTATTGGTCACAACTTGATTAATGTGAGTGCCGATGGCACAACCTTTGTCGAGTCCTTCAATTCCATTACGGACGTGCGTGGTGCTGTAACGTTCACTGCAAACGTGATCGGTGGGTTCAACTCACTACAGCTCAATGCACCTGGATTTATTGTCATTGGCAATCGAATCAACGGCCTCAGGCCGATCAATATCGCCGGGGCATTTAGTGGCACTGGCACCATCGGGGGCATTGGCGCGTTGGCAAACGTCTTAACAAATCCAAATCCTAGTGACATCTTGTTTAACGCCAATCTTATTAGGCACGAAGCCACTGCTGTGAATGTGGATTTCTCACTCAATCGTATGTTTGTCACCGGGCCTGGCGTTCCTGTCGGTATTGATCTGGGCTCAGCAAGCGGCATCACCGCCAATGACCTTTTGGACCCCGACACCGGCGCGAACGGCCTGCAAAACTTCCCGATCTTGACCAGCGCCACGCGCACTAGCGCCACAGGTGTCGTTAGCATCAGCGGCACCCTGAATTCATTGCCAAATCGCAGCTTTAGGCTGGTGTTTTATGCCAATCCAAACGCGGTGCGCGCCGGGCAATTTTTAGGCGACAGCACCGTTGACGTCACCACGGATAGCAACGGCAATGCCAGCTTCGGCCCACTGCAGCTGAATTTTGCCAATGGCGCGACCGTGATCAATAACGTCAGCGCCACCGCGACCTTGATTGATAACGTAAGTTTGCTACCGTTCGCCACCAGCGAATTCGCCGCCTCAATTCCAATTCAATTGGTTTCGCCACCGGCCACGTTTACCGTCACCTCGGTTGATGACCCTGGCAATGGCGTGTGCGATAGCAGCTGCACCCTGCGCGAAGCGATTGTGGCGGCCAATACCACCGGCAGCGCTACATCCATTGATGAAATTCGCTTCAATATTCCCGGCGTCGGGCCCCACACCATCATTTTGGGCAGCGCGCTGCCAACATTGACGCAGTCGGTGACGATTGATGGCTACACCCAACCCGGTGCATTGGTAAATACCGATGCGACCGGTGTGGGCACCAATGCGGTGTTGAAGATTGAGATTCGCCCGGTGCCAGCGGCGACGTTTGGGGTTTTTGGGGGGAATATCGCTGCGTCCAACATTACCTTGCGCGGTTTGTCGGTCAATTCTTTTGGCAGTTCGATCACCTTTCGGGACGCTGCAAACACACGTATTGAAGGCTGCTGGTTCGGCGTACGGCCCAACGCGGATGAAGCACTGACTTTTAGCGGACTCAATTTTAGTGGTTCGGGAAGTGCGGTTTTTGGTGGTGCCGATCCTGCCCAGCGCAATGTTTGGATCAGCACGAGAACGGTCGAAGTCAATTTATCGAGCGCCCAAGTGAGCAATTCTCTGTTCGGAGTCATGCCGAGTGGACGAATCGCTTCAAGTATTTCGATCAGTAACGGCCCTGATTCAGCACTATTCATAACAAACGGCATATGTGAAAAAAATGTATTTGCAACCGGCCCGAACGGCACCGCCCTTGAGTTTGTTGACACTGCGGTTATCGACAACGCCTTTGGTGAAAGCTTTGATGCGACGAATGTACTGACGCTCGGTGCTGCCATTGTGGCCCGGGGTACCGGGCGGATTTCATCCGCTAGTCATAGCATCCGCAATGCACAACGTGGTGCGGTAACTGGGATTGGGAGCAACGTTCTCACTCAAGCGATTGTGGGGGGGAGCTCAACGGGCTTATCGAGTGGCGTTCCGAATACCAGCACCAGTATTCGGTCATCAATTTCAGGCACCGCAGGCCTTGGCATCGACTTAAAAGATGACGGCGTAACGCTCAACGATCTAGGCGATGTCGACACCGGCCCGAACGGCCTGCAAAACTTCCCCTTACTCACCAGCGCTGTGCGCAATGGCAGCACGATCAGCGTCACCGGCACGCTCAACTCCAATGCCAGCCAAAACTTCCGCATTTTGATTTGCGGCATTGCCAGCGAACACGTCAGCCAACACGGCGGCTGTGATGAGGTGCTGGACGATCAAACAATCGTCACCACCGCCGCGAACGGCAATACCGGCTTTAGCGTGACCGTGGACAACAACCCGGCGCATAGCTTCATCACCGCGACCGCCTCCAGAATCGTCAGCGCCACCGAGGAGCAAACCAGCGAGTTTGCCTTGAACATTCCGATTACGGGGTTTCAGGAGATTATTTTTGCCAATGGTTTTGAGGGGAACTGAGTATGCGAAGCATCCTATTGATTAGCGTGCTGTTTTGCTTAAGCGGCCCTGCCCACGGCGCTAGCTTTACTGTGACCCAAACCGCAGACAGCTCTGACAATTGCGATAGCGCATGCAGCTTGCGCGAGGCGATTAACGATGCCAATCGAACGCCGGGCAACGACGATATAGCCTTTGATATTCCCGGCACCGGCCCGTTTGTGCTGGCTGTCAGTACCGCGCTGCCGCAAATTACCGAAGCGCTGAGTCTTGACGGCTATACGCAAAGCGGCGCTAGACCCAACAACGCCGTCGTGGGCAGCAACGCGGTACTACAAATTGAGCTGCGCGGTAGTGGCGCGGCAAACATTGGCTTAGCCCTGTGCGCGCCCAATATCGTCGTGCGCGGCTTGGCAATCACCGGCTTCGGTTCCGCGGGCTTGCACACCGCCTTAAGCGGGTCGTTAAGTTGCTTACAGTCGGGCAGCAATGTGCGTGTCGAAGGCAATTTCATTGGTTTAGAAGCCGATGGCGTAACTACCCGCCCGAACGGCCAGGGCATCGTTGTCAATGGTGGGACGGCACACATTGGCGGCCTGGCACTAGCGCAGCGCAATGTGATTGCGGGTAACAGCAGCAACGGCGTGTTGTATGAAGGCTCAGGCTTGGCGGGCTCAAGCGTGCTCGGCAATCTGATTGGCAGCGATCGCAGCGGCTTGGCTGATCGCGGCAACGCACGTGCCGGCGTACGCGTCGATGCCGCGCAAGATATCGTCATCGGCAATGCTGCGGCGGCGAATGTGATCGTCTTCAACGCGGTCGGCGTGCATGTTGCGACCGGCTCGCAACGCATTGATATGGCTGATAATGTTATCCGTCAAAACACTGCGCTGGGCTTTGATTTGAGCACCGGTGCGCCCAATGGTGTCACACCCAACGATGTCGATGACGTCGATTTTGGCAGCAATAGCCTGCAAAATTTTCCTGAGCTGCAAGTTGTCGAGCGCACCGCGACTGGGCTGCGCATTCGCGGCTTTCTAGACGTGCCGGCGATGACAGATACCGTTCCTTATCGCATCACTGCCTATGCGAGCGCTGCTTGCGATGGCAGCGGCTTTGGCGAAGGTGAGCGGGTATTGGGTGCGTCGGTGCTGAACTTCACGCAGGGCAGTAGTGAAAGCTTTGAGATGTTTATTGATGTAACACCCGTAGCGGTGGGTAGCTTCATAACGACGACCGCCACTGGGCCGTCGGGGACTTCGGAGTTTTCTGCGTGTGCGCGAGTGGATGGCGTGATTTTTGTGACTGGCTTTGAGTAGCGACTGGCTTTGAGTAGCGGCTGGCTTTGAGTAGCGGCTGGCGCGTTGAAAAATGGACGCTTGCCACTGGCGCTGACGGTGCCGATTTTCTTAGGTGGTGTGATCGCCTATCGCGCGTCGGCAGCTATGGGCACTCAAAAAAATCTAATGGAATAGTTAGCGTCCTTATTTCATGGAAGTATTAATTCAGCCGCTATGCGTTCCGAGCGCGTGCAGAATTTAGCTCTCAAAGCCATTCGCGAACAGTAATTCTGATCGATATTCAACTGCGCCGACATCGCAAATCGCTATGCCATTGCTGTCGCCATCGAATGGGCGGCTCAGACCGCGCCCATCGGTGGCGGGGCAGCCAGCACTCGTGCCGTTATCAATGGCGGCGCTGCCTGTGGAAAGATTCAGAACTGGCACTCTGCCGCCAATCAACGCAGGTGGTTGCAAGCCGAAGGTATTGGTGCTGGCAAACTGCAGCGTCACAATGTTGGTGGCCACCGACACCAAACAGGAATCACTAGTCACGAAATTGACCGCGCCGGCATCGGAGTTAATGATCAAGGAACCGCAATTCAATCCAGTTTGTGTGGGGGCAAAAACGGTGTTGCGAATATCGCGCACAATCGCCGTAGCGCCGAGTGTCAGATCAGCGCCGAAATTGCTTAAGGCGGTCCCGTTGCGCCAGAACGTATTGTTCACTGAGCGTAACTCAGGGGCGGGCGGCGTACCAAAACCTGTAGTGAGAAATACCGCACCGGCGCCGCGCCCTAGGTTTTGATAGAAGCTGCTATTGATGAGGTTGAGCTTCACCGCCCTTGCGAAAATTCCGGCACCATTGTCGGCTCGGTTGTTAGCAAAGTACGAGGCGCTAATGCTGACCACCGGTGCGCTGCCGCTGCCCGGTCCAAAAATCCAGATGGCACCGCCTTGGCCGCCGATGGGGCCGGCGTTGTTTTGGCATTGATGATTGTTGTCTTCAAAAATGCTGCGATTGATGACTATGCCACTGGCACCCGCTGTCAAGCCCAATGCAGCCCCGACGGCATCGGTACAGCCACCGCCATTGTTGAGAGTGCGAATGGTTTGGTTGCCGCGAAATTCGCTGTCTTCAATGAGCAAAGAATCGCCCTGAAAAGCGACGGCGCCACCGCCCAAGGAAAGGTTACTGATGCCATTGTCGACGGCTTGATTGTTGGTAAAGCGCGTTCGCGTTAGGCGCAGAGATCCAAACGAAAAAATCGCGCCACCGCCGCTGCCTGATCCCGCCGTGCCAACGGTGGTGCAGCCAATAAATTGGCTATCGTAAATCTGCGCTGAAATCGTGGTGTTGAGCTGCAAGCAACCCGCTGAAGTTCCTCTACCGTTGGCAAGGATCAAGTCACGCATCAAAAACGACTGCCCGTTATAGCGAAACATAGCGAACTGCGCGCCATCAATCAGGAGATTAGGTGAGTCTGAGGCGATGATTTCAACCTGGCTGCCAATCAGCGTGGGCAGATCGCCAGTCAAAGTAATTTGCGCGCTGGGATCGAGTTGAAAGCGAATGATTTGAGTCGAGCCATTCAACTGCATCGACTGAATCGCGCCGCGCAAGCTACCTGGGCCGAAGTCCGAAGTATTGGAAACCACGTAGGTGTTTTGCGCCGCCGCGATACAATTTACCATCAGCAACATCGCACTGAAAACAAAATGACGCATCTGTAGTCTCCACATTGGCAGCGAAACGATTAAAACACGCTACGCTGTTAGCGTGACAATTCCCAATTCGAATCACCCATGTTTTGCGGGTCTGAAGTGGCGCAGCCAAGTTGTCCTCCGTGCGTTGCTAGGGGCATAAAAGCACGGAAGTTCGCGAAATTTCCGGAATGAACCACATGCTGCAATTGGCCAAAAATGGGGCTGTTAGCGAATACGCGGATATGGATGAAGCCATCGCCCCGCAGCTATTGTATCTAATGGGCGAATGGATTCTTCGATAGCCTCTTCTGGTCAAAGTGCGATTTGGGAGTTGAATCTAGCGGCTAGATAAACTGGCAGAGTTCGAGCTCTACATGAAGCTTCTGCACGCCAACCATCAGCACAGGATATTCCGGACTATGAGAAGCCAGCATTCCGGCGTACGGGAAGCCACTATTCCGGGCTATGAGAAGCCAGATTTATGAACGGCGATTCCGGGCTATGGGAAGCCAGTTGACGGAAGGTTGAAGTGGGTCACCCTCGCGGTTTTACGCGGGGATTTATGGCTCAATGGAGACCTTCAATGCG
Source organism: Rhodanobacteraceae bacterium (assembly GCA_031410115.1). GTDB lineage: Bacteria > Pseudomonadota > Gammaproteobacteria > Xanthomonadales > SZUA-5 > JANNYA01. The sequence goes on from JANNYO010000660.1 coordinate 10,977, forward strand.
ACAACTTCGCGAACTTTTCACCCTGCATTTTGAGCAGGGTCTCACCCAGCGCCAACTCGCCCGCAGTCTGGGC
>JANNYO010000661.1:0-3574 GCA_031410115.1 Rhodanobacteraceae bacterium
ATGGCACGCTGTTGCATCGCGGCGCGCTATCGGCGCAAGTTCCGGAACTGGTGGCGCAGCTACTGGATTGGGGCAAATCCAGCGAAGCGCATCCGCTTATCACCAGTTCTGCTGTGCACTACCGGTTGGAATACATCCACCCCTTTCGCGATGGCAACGGTAGAATTGGACGGCTGTGGCAAACGCTGATTCTTTCCCAATGGAACCCGCTATTTGCTTGGATGCCGATCGAAACGCTGGTTCACCACAATCAAGCGCTGTATTACAAAGCCTTGCAGGATTCGCATGCGGGCGCTGTGCTGGACTGCCGCCCATTCATCGATTTCATGCTCGATGCCCTAGCAAATTCGCTTTACAAATACATTGATGTGGCGACGCAAACGGTGCTTGATGTCGGTGTAAATGTCGGTGTAAATGTCGGTGTAAATGTCGGTCTGGCAAATCAGATTCTGGCGCTATTGACAGAGCAACCTCGGCTGTCAGCGAAGGAAGTGGCCAGCTTGCTCAAAAAGTCCACACGTACTATTGAGCGCTACCTCAAAGCACTGCGTGTAGAAGGCCGAATTCAGCGTGTCGGTTCTGACAAGGCGGGTCAATGGGAAGTCATTTAACCTACCCAATTTGCAGAATTTCAGGAAGTTCTATCTTGCATACAGCACGCAGGTAACGCGTCAGCCGCATTTCACTACCCAATTCAGTACCCAATTCAGAAAAGAACGAAACCGTGGCTCGCTATTCAGTGTTGAATGATCGCAAGCAAATCTTTGCCTCCAAATACATGCTTTGCCTACCCACGCAAGATCAACTTCGGCAGGAGATTGAGCGCGAGCGGCAATTGATTGAGTCTGCCATGCGCGAGCGCGGCGATGAATAAGCTCAGCGGCGATGAAATCCTGCCGCTGAAGCCAATTCCCAGCGCCAGCCCTATCAATGCCCGCTTGCCCCCTCCGCATGCAGCCCAGTATTTTGGCGCACATAAAGTTCTTCCCACAAATCCTCGGAACGCTTTTCGCGGGTCAACAGCGAACCCAAAATCACTAATAGAAACCCAAATGGAATGCTAAAAATGCCGGGGTTTTTTAGGCTGATCAAGGGTGCGGCCAGTCCCACCAAGCTGCGGGTTTGACCTTGAACGAGATCGATCTTGGTTTGCGCTGCTGCGCTGGCAGCGAGTACTGCGGTGCGTTCGAGCTCGAACTTGCTGCGCTGGGCGGCATCAAGGTCGCCACTGAGTGCGGTTTCGATGCTAGCCAGCTTCAATTGCGCCGCCGCGACCAAGGGCGTGTTGGTGCTGCGCACTAAATCTGGGTAGGTCATATTCGGGCTGACCAACACCAGGCCAATCGCACACGCAGCACCGCCGTACATGCCCAGCATAATGCCGCGGGTGTTGCAACGCTTCCAATATAGCGTCAGCAACACCGCTGGCAAATTGCTGGACGCTGCCACGGCAAACGCGAGTGCGACCAAATGCGCGACGTTTTGGCCTTTTGCGGCGATACCAATGATGATCGCGATAATCCCGACAATCACCGAACTGATGCGCGCTGCCCGCACTTCTTGGTTTGGCGTCGTATCGGGTTTGATCACGCCCGCCCACAAATCGTGGCTCATCGCTGAGGCCGAGGCCAGCACAAGACCTGCAACCACGGCGACAATGGTGGCAAAAGCGACCGCAGCGACAAACGCTAGGAACAAATTTCCCAGCATCGATTCTGGTCCGCCACCGACAAACTGCGCCAACAGCGGCCCGGCCATATTGCCGCCGGCATCCACCGCACTAATTTTTGCCGCGCCGACATTGATCCCGGCACCTAAGCCTAGGAACAACGTCAAGACATAAAAGCCACCGATAATGCCCATCGCCCAGAGCACGCTGACCCGGGCATCTTTCGCCGTTGGCACGGTGAAAAATCGCATCAAAATATGCGGCATGCCGGCGGTGCCAAATACCAAAGCTAGTCCTAAAGAGATTTGGTCTATCGGGCTTTTCAGATAAAGCCCAGGCTCAAGAAAACGCTGGCCAAGATCGGCCATACTCATTTGCGCGGCCGGATCGCCCAGCAGTTTACTGACTTGCGCTAGCACTTTTGGATCACCCACCGCCGCTTGCAAAAAGCCGGGCAAGGAAAATCCGTACGGCATCCAGGTTAAAAATACCAACAGTAACGAGGCGCTGACCAGCAACACGGCTTTAATGATTTGCACCCAAGTCGTTGCCACCATGCCGCCGAACACCACGTAAGCCAACATCAAAACGCCGACAGCGATGACGCTGATTTCATAGTCGATCCCGATCAGTGTTTTGACCAACACGCCACCGCCCACCATTTGTGCGGTTAAATAAAATATTGACACCGTAATGGTCGAAAGTGCTGCGACGGTTTTCGCTTTCTTAGGATCATTACGAAACGCCAAGATGTCGCCCAAGGTGTATTTACCAATATTTCGACAGGGTTCGGCAATTAATAGCAACACCGTGATATAGGCCACCAGCCAACCGACCGAATACATAAAGCCATCGTAGCCATAGAGTGAAATCAGGCCCGCGATGCCTAAAAAACTGGCGGCGGAAAGGTAATCCCCAGCAATCGCCCAGCCGTTTTGGATGCCACTAATCGAGCGGCCAGCGGCGTAAAATTCGTTCGCGCTTTTGACCCGGCGCGCCGCCAAATAGGTGACGCACATGGTGGCGGTAATAATCAGGCCGAACACCAAAAACGTCAGCCATTTGTATTGCGCGGCAACGGCACCGCCGCTTTGTGCGAACGCTGGCGTGGCTGCGAAAATCGTTGCAAGTAAGGCAACTATAGCTCGAGTTTTCATGCGGACGCTCCGGGTAGGTTGCTGTTCGTTTTGCTGCTGCTGTAACGCGCCACCAGTGCGGCGGCACGCTGATCAAATTCACCGTTGGCGCGCCGCGCATAGACAAAGGCGATGCCCCAGGCCACGGCAAATTGACTCAACGCAAACACTAAGCCGACGTTGAGCGGGCCCCAGAGTTTGATTTTGAAAATTTCCGGAAAATAGCCAGCACCTATGGGCAGCAGAAAATAAAACAGTACGGAAACGGACATCAGCCGCCATAAAAACCGCGACTTCATGCGATGCAGCTCAGTGAAATCGGGATCAGCGTGTATTGCGGCCCAGTCTGGTGTGGCAGCGGGCGATAAAGGCTTACTAGACATAAAACACTCCTCGTCAAAATCGGTTAAAAACTATATTTGGCTGACGCCAGGACGCGCACTAGCTCACCCGAGTCACCTGATTCAAGAATGCGATCCGCGCGGCGTCGCAACGCCGACTGGAAACGCGGCAAAGGCGAATACCCGTAATGCCGCGCATTTTTTACGGGTCAATTGGAGTTGCATTTTAAGCACCGCAAACGTTGTTATTGACCCGGCAAGGGAATGTTTAAAGTTTGGTTGACAAAAACCGTTCGCGCCTTTAGCTTGTCGAAGGGCAGAGCCGTAAGCATCCTAACGAAGCCATTAAGCATCGCAAAGTCCGCTGCTACATGCTTCGACAGGCTCAGCACGAACGGTTTCTATGAGGTTTTCGGATTTATCGATGA
>JANNYO010000662.1:0-3388 GCA_031410115.1 Rhodanobacteraceae bacterium
AGCAGGCGCAGTAGAAATTCAAGTTTGCGGTGCGCCGCAACTAAAGGCACTTCCACGGTAGCGACGGTTTTGAGCGTGCTCATTGGCGCTGCAGCCACAGACATGGGTAGTGCGTCGTTTCGTGCGGGCAATTGGAATTGGCGACGCTGATCAACAATGGCAATCAACACATCGCGCAAAGCGCCTAAGCGCACCGGCGCAAGCAGCGTCCAGGTATTCGCGCCCACTGCAAGAGGCGCAGGCGCATAAACCACGTAACAAATCATCGGCTGCGGCCGGGCCAGCGTTTGCGCACCTTCGGCACTATTTGGATTGACGAACACGATTGCCGCTTCTTCACTGTCTTCAGAGACAAGTGCGAATACGTGGCCATCGGTCAGCGCGACTAAATCTAGAAATGCACTCAACAAAAGCCGATCACTGACGCTAAGCCCAACCGTGCTGACTTTCAGGCGCTTCATTTAATGAACGCCCCAATAAAATTCCGAGCACTGGCCTCATGCTGTACGCCAATAAAGTGCGTTAGTTCTGAGGCGTCATCAAACACCGGTGAAACAAACAGCTCATTGCTGAATTCACTGCCGTCCTTGCGGAAATTACGCAGCGTTACATGGCAACTCTCGCGTTTTTGCAGGGCTGCACGCAGTACCACTAACGCTTCCTGATCGCGTGCGCTTCCGTGCAGAGCACTTTCTTGCAAAAAACGGCAGTTTCGCCCAATCACTTCGTTTTTTGGATAGCCCGTCATGCGCTCAAAATGCGCGTTGACGTAGGTAATCGGCATATCCGGCGCGCGCGCATCAACAATCACGACGGCATTGTTAACCGCTTCCATCTGGCGATGCAGTTCGGTGAAACGATCACGGGTGACGCCGTAGTCAGTCACGTCCATCAAACTGACGACGCGAAATGCCTCGCCGGATGAGTGATTCATGACGCTCGATTGCAGCAAAATGCAGACATGCTCGCCGTCCGCGCGAACGATCGGCAGCTCAATGGACAGTTCGGCCTCGCGTGCACTGAAAAGTTTATGAAAACTTGGATGGGCACCGAGCAAGTTAAATAAGCATAGATAACTTTGCCCTAGAACATTCGCCGCATTCAGACCGAGTTTCTTGACGAAAGCATCGTTCGTCAAAACCAGACGGCCGCTTTCATCGACGACACACACACCAAAACGTGCGTTTTCCAGGGCACCGATGAGCAGTTCGGACTGTAGGTTTTTCATAGATCAGGTTTTTTGTCGGTGTGCGGCGCATGGTAACCATTGCGGCGTTACACAGACTGTAAATATTATTCTAGTTTTGTCACAAAACTTTCACAATAAAATGTGCCCAAATGCCGCCCCGCCACCCTTGCTACACTCAAACGCTTTGCATCCGCACAACCGAGCCCAATATGACCGACGCCAACACCGCTGCCAACCCACCCAGCGACCATAATCAGCTCGAAGCGGAGCGTCGGGGTAAGCTAAAATTGCTGCGTGAGGCCGGGATCGCCTATCCGAATGACGCACAAGTCACTGATTTTGCGGGGGATTTGGCGGCTGAATTCGATGGCGTGGCAGCGGATTTGATTTCAGCAGCAGAAAAAACCGTCACGGTTGCCGGCCGCTTAATGCTCAAGCGCGTGATGGGCAAAGCCAGCTTTGTCACGATCCAAGACTTCACCGGAGAATTGCAGCTGTTCGTGCGCACCAATGACGTCGGTGATGCCAGCTACGCGGCGTTTAAAACCTTTGATTTGGGCGATATCGTCTGCGCCACGGGAAAAATGTTTCGCACCAAAACCGGCGAGCTTTCGGTGCACTCAGAACAGATTCGTTTGCTCAGTAAAGCCCTGCGGCCGCTGCCGGATAAATTTGCTGGTTTGACCGATTTGGAAACGCGCTATCGCCAGCGCTATGTTGATTTGATTGTTTCGCCTGACTCACGCGCGGTGTTCGTGATGCGCTCGAAAATCATCAGCCACATCCGCCGTTTTATGGACGCGCGCCGGTTTATGGAGGTGGAAACGCCGATGATGCATTACATCCCCGGTGGTGCCACGGCAAAGCCATTCAAGACCCACCACAACGCGCTGGATTTGGATATGTATTTGCGCGTCGCCCCCGAACTTTATTTAAAGCGTTTGACCGTGGGCGGCTTTGATCGTGTTTATGAAATCAATCGCAACTTTAGAAACGAAGGCGTCAGCACCCGCCACAACCCCGAATTCACCATGCTGGAATTCTATTGGGCGTATGCGCGCTACACCGAGTTAATGGACATCACGGAAGAGTTGCTGCGCGAATTGGCGCTGCTCGCGCACGGCAACACCGCGTTTAGCTATCAGACCCAGGCATTGGATTTCGCCCCCGGTTTTGCCCGTCTCCGTTTGGAAGATTCGGTGATGGCAGCGATTCCTGGCATGGCGAAAGAAAATTGCCGGGATGTGGCGTATTTGCGCGCCCAGTGCACTGCACGCAAACTGAAATTTAATGACGGCGATGGCTGGGGCAAACTGATCCTGGCGCTGTTTGAGGAACTGGTGGAATCGACTTTGGTGCAACCCAGCTTTATCACGCATTACCCGATGGAAGTCAGCCCGCTATCGCGCCGTTGCGACGAGGATGCAGAAATCACCGACCGCTTTGAGCTGTTTATCGCCGGGCGCGAGATCGCCAACGGTTTTTCCGAGCTCAATGACCCAGAGGATCAATCCGCGCGTTTTCAAGCCCAGGTTGCGGAAAAAGACGCTGGTAATGACGAAGCGATGCATTTCGATAGCGATTACATCCGCGCCCTGGAATACGGCATGCCGCCAACTGCGGGTGAAGGCATCGGTATTGATCGGTTGGTGATGCTGCTGACCGACTGTGGCTCGATTCGCGATGTGCTGCTGTTTCCTTATATGCGGCCGGAAAGTTAGGACAAATTTCTAACTTCAACTTTTATGACCACGCATTCCCATCCGCCCAGCTGCGCCGTTGCCATGCTCGCCGTCGACGGCGCGTTAGCATCGGCCATGACTGCGCCACTGGATGCATTTCGGCTTGCAAATGCACTTTATGCGCGCACGCATCCGGGTGCCACGCACTACGCGCCCTTTGACTTGCACTTAATCAGCAGCGATAAGAGCACGAGCGTGCTAACCGCAGGCGGCTTGACGGTATCTGGTTTGGTGCCTGCAAATAGCGTTGCTGTCGATGTGCTGCTAGTGCCGGGTATGGACTATCGCAGCCACGCTGGGCTCATCGAAACGGTGCAGTCTAAAACCGACGCATTAAAGCTGATTCGCACAATGCACGATGGCAATCGGCAAATTGCTGCCAGCTGCAGCGGCACTCTCCTGCTGGCGGCGAGCGGCATATTGGATGGGGAAGATGCCACCACCAGCTGGTGGCTGG
>JANNYO010000663.1:0-3192 GCA_031410115.1 Rhodanobacteraceae bacterium
CGTAATGCCAGACGACTTGATATTGGAATTTGAAAAAAGCATTTTTTGCTTTGACAGCAGACCAATTTCAGTGCTGGTCTGACAGTTCAACCCACAAGCGCGCACTGACTAGGCTAAAAAACACGCTGATCGGCCAAACGAGCCACACCCAGTTTGCAACCAAAAAACGACAGCCATTTGCGAAAAAGGCGAACTCTTTAGGAACGTGCTGCCCTAAGTTTTGCATCAACTGCTGTGATTCATAAATTGAAAACAGGCACACAGCCAAAACTGGCACTGCTAAAAAAAACAGTAACGTCAATTGGCAAACACTGATGGCAATAAGGTGTTTAATTCGCGACCAACGAAAAGTAAGCCTCAACACTTTTTTGATGTCCGTAACGGATGCGCTCCGGTCTAACCAAATCCCATTTCTTATGTGGGAAAGAACTTCGTCAAAAATCATCGCGACAAAAACCCAAAACGGCAAAAGCATCCACTGAACTTTTGCCAGCAGCGTAAAGCCATCAAAAACATCGAAGTAAAAATCTACTAGGTAAATGATTAACGTGGCAATTAAGGCAACCCAACCTGGGAAGTGCCAACTCGGACGAAAATCTTTTCCAACACCCTCGTAGTGCGCACGTTTACCAAGAAAAAATGGTGCCAGCGGGAACGCAATTCCGAGTAGGAGCATCTTGAGCGGCCGACGCCAAATAACCTCCGCAGCGAAGCGATATGATGAAATTGCGCGTTGAAAATCTAGCCCAACAGCCGCGAAAAAAATACCACTCAAAAGCCCAACCAAGGCCGCAGAGACCGGGATTTGCCAAAATATTTGCCCTACATCAATGCCGTGAATAACCAAAGTACGCCAACTCACTCCAACAGCGCTTTGAGTGCCAGTAAACCATGCATGGTCTGACGCCCAGATGTAGCCATGCAGCGCAAGCCAAAAATAAAGACCCAGGCTTAGGCCTAAAAAAAGACACAGTACCCGTGGATTTTTGCTCACCCTAATCCCAACTTTGCACAATCACCTTCACTTGCGCGTCGCCCTGGGTGGCGCGCAGTTTGATCGGCAGCGCGCCATCGGAGGCGTCGCTGTAGCGCTCGTAAATCACCGTCCAGCCATTTTGCGTGAGTGCGCTTAATCGCCCCGAGGCGTCGAAAGTAAGTTCGGCCTGCGCATTTTTGAGCGCTGATCTAGCGCGTGCGCCGCGCACCCAATAGGCCAATTCTTGCATCGGAATCGTCCAGCCTGACGCGTCAAAAATCAGCTTCCTAGCATCCGCATCGTGCCTAGGCGTGCCTTTGCTATCCGTCAAACTGTAGTCGCCCGGCGCACCTTCCAAACGCCAGGTTTGATTGCTCAGCGGCGCGCTCAGCTCAAAGCGAATCGCATCGCCCGTTTGTTGCCAATCAAAGCGACCGCTGCCGCCATCGTGCGCATTTTTGATCGCGATGCGGCCCTGCAGATGAAAATTCTGCGCCGCTTCAACCTGGACTTCGCGCTGCGCCTGATTGACCTGGGCGGCGGCGGATTCCATCCGTGGCCGCGCCGTTACGCAGCCCGTCAAAACAGCGCACAACAGTGCAATTGACGCACCGCGTCTCATGGTGATTTTTTTGGGATGGATTTATTAATTGCTGGCGTGCGAGTCAAGCGCTCAATCGTGGCTTTTAGCGGCGCAGATTCGGGAAATTTTTTGCTTGATTCCGCCATCAACTCGCGCGCTTCAGGCTCGGCACCCAGGGCCCAAAGTGCATCAATTAAATGCGCGGCAATTTCACCTTCGGGCTCAGCTTCATAAGCAGCACGCAGCTGCACGACCGCTTGATCGAGCCGCCCACCCTTGAAATAGGCCCAGCCTAAACTGTCCATAATCGCGGATGATTTCGGGTCGAGCAAATACGCTTGCTGAATGTAGTTCGTTGCCTCATCAACCCGCGCGGTTCTATCCAGCAGGCTGTAGCCCAGGGCGTTTAACGCTTGCGCGTTTTCTGGGTCGATTTCAATCACGCGTTTTAAATCACTTTCCAGCCCGGAAATGTCATCTTGTGCAAACGCATTCATCGCCCGCGCATACAGCAGCGCGGTATTTTCCGGCATCCGATCAAGTGCTTCGGTCAAGCTTGCGTGGGCAAAATCCAGCTGCTTGGCTTTTGCCAGCAGCTCAGATTCCAACAAATAGGCGTCGACCAATGCTTGCTCCGGCGCGTCTGCATTTTGCAGCGCATGCAGTGTTGTGCGTGCGGCTTTCAGGTCATTTTCCGACTGAATAATAGCAATGCGCAGTTGCGCACCCGGCCAGGCCTCGCCTTTACTGACGGCGCCGTACCATTCCAGCGCAGTTTTGGGCTGATCCATCAGCTCGTAAATCTGCCCCAAAAGCATCTGCCGGTTACTCAAACCCAGGCCTTCGGCGCGTTCAATTTCTTTTGCCAAGCGCTTTAGCGATTTGTTGATTGCAGTTGGTTTCAAATCGCGCTTGGCCAACACCAGGGCAATACGCGCTTGAAAAATTTCCTCGCTGGCCTCGGGTGCGCCTTTCAAGACTGCATCGATCTCATCAAAGCGTTTTTGCCGGTTTAAAACTTGCACATAGCTCAATCGCAGCCGCACATTTTTTGGATCCAACTCAAGCGCCTTCGCATAACTTTTTGCCGCATCATCCTGGCGATCCAGTGCGATCTGCGCCAAGCCCTGCCACAGCCACGCTTTGGCATTTTCAGGCTCTGATTGAACCCGCGTCTGGCTCAGCTCAAGCGCTAAATCGTTTTGTTTGAGCCGCAGACTTAACGGCACTAAGCCGCGCTCAATCGGCAGTGCGAGCAGTTTTGGCTCGGTTTTGAGCGCCTGCAGCAGCTCAAACGCCAAGCCACGCGCGTCAGGTGCGGCAACGAGATTAAGCGCCAAGCCGGCGGCTTCAGGGCTGTCGACCAGCAGCAAAGAGCGCAACTTCACGAGGGCCTCGTCTTTTTTGCCCTGCACAATTAACGTGAAAGCCTGCGCCTGCAGCGCATTTAGGTCTTTTGGTGAAATCGCTAGCCAGACGTCGGCGGCCTCCTGCGCCAAGCCGAAATTGCGTGCGGACAGTGCAAGTCGGGCCGCACGTTCGGCAAAATCTGCGCGCTTTTCCGCTTTTGCAGCGGTGATATAAAGGCGTGCTGCGTCTTCTGGACGCTTATCAGCAGCGGCAAATTCAGCGG
>JANNYO010000664.1:0-1919 GCA_031410115.1 Rhodanobacteraceae bacterium
AGATCGCAGCCAGTGCCCGCACCTTGCTGGACGGACTCGTAATTCAAGGTACGCCGCGCAATCGTGAGGTCGAGGCGGCGAAAGCAAAAGCCCGGTCGGCAAAGCGCTTTGGGACGTTGATGCGCAAAACGGTTGGTGCGCCAACCCAGCGTCTTACAGCACGCATTGGAGCTGGCAGGGTACTTACGCGGTGTGTCGCTAGTACGGGGCGCTGCGGGGCGTGATTTCCAGAACAGCTACCGACTGCCAACCGCACAGCCCGAAAGCGACATTTCATAGGGAATAAACAGCAGTAATTCGCCGGTGCTGGCGCGTTCCCACTCAATTCTGGCACCCAAGTTCGACAGCGATACTTTGCAGCTTTGACCGAAACTCGAGTGGACTTGCGCGACGTCAGCAGCAATGGCTGCCAAAAGTTCGTAGCGAAAGCGCTCAGGCTTGCTGACGGTCAAGCTGGTGCCACTTTCTAGCGTCAATTGGGTACGGCCTACTTTGTCTATTCCGCTCAAAAAAGACCGCATGTCTTCGACCAAATCTGAGGCTTTATTGGCGCGATCCTTCAGATTTGCTCGCAATTGGAACTGACCACGGCTTGTGTCAGGTTTGCCACCCAAATCCAAATCGACGCGGAAGTTTGTGCTGTCAAGATTGAGCCCGTCATGGGTTTAAACATCAAACTTGCCGTTTGTCGCATCGACTATTTTCTTCAGCATTTGATGTATTTCGCTGCGTCGTGGGCCTTCATCACGGGTATCGCAATCGAGGCTAAAGTGCTGTGCGATTGAATCAGCGGGCTTGATAATGCCAATTGCGGGCGTTTCAGATAAATCCTGATAGCTGATTCGCGAACCTGTGACGACAACGCTGTCTAGGCTCGTTTCATCTGAAGCTTCCGCAAAACCTGCCAATAACAGCAAGGCGCCTAGAGCAAATTGTTTCATCGTGCACTCACTGAGAAGTTTGGGAACGCCACAGTTTAGCGCAAACGGCTTTCGGCAGAATGCGGCAGCGTTTTGGGATCGCTAAACTGGCACTCTTGAATTTCCAAGTAAGAGCAAACCGCGATGCGGTTTTTAACCTTTTCCAGGTCAGCGATTGGCACGGTCTTTTCCCGCATCGCTAACCGGTGAGCGTCGCATGCCTTTCGCAATGCGTTGCTTAGCGCGGGTGCGGACTGCTTCGGCGTCGCTGCGTCGTTTTCGAGGATCGGGATCAGGATGAGGAATTTAAGTCGCGGCGCGCCGCGCTTTGGTTTTTGCACCCAAGCGTGCCGAATGCAATTCCGCAAGCGCCGCAAACTGCTACTATTTTTAGTATGAAAATTGCTCTGGAAGCATTACTCAAGTTGCAAACTGAAGGGCTACTTCAGCGCTTTGCCATCGGCGGTGCGATCGCCGCAAGTTTTTACATAGAAGCGGTCGCCACCGAGGATTTGGATGTGTTCGCGTTTATTGCACCGCAACCCTCGGGCTTTGTGTTGTTAACCCCACTGTACGAGCGAATCAAAGCCATGGGCGGGCGCGTGCGCAACGAACATATCGTCATCGGCGGTTGGCCAGTACAAATTCTGCCAGCATTCAATCCGCTGGTCGAAGCGGCGGTGCTTAACGCGCCGTTGCAGCGCTATGAAGATCTGCAAGTGCCCGTCATTTCGGCGCCGTACTTGGCTGCCATCGCACTGCAACTTGCACGCGCAAAAGACTATCAGCGCGTCGACGATCTGATTGCCTCTGGGACATGTGACACAGCGCAATTGCGCGCCTTGGTTGAATTGCATCAACTTACCGAGCGTTGGGAGCGTTATGTCCGACAACGAACTTAAGCCGGACGACTTTGAAGCCTTTGTTGTGCGCCGAAAGCAGGCATGGCGTAGCCATGCGATGCAGATGTCCTGGGAAGAAAAAATTGCCGCCATTGAA
>JANNYO010000665.1:0-5680 GCA_031410115.1 Rhodanobacteraceae bacterium
CAATTTTTCCAGAGCGCGTCGTCGGTGCCAATACGCCCAGGCGCAATTGCTTGGCAATCGCTGCGTGCATTGAATCAGCCTCCGCTACCAGTGCAATTGGCTGTACGCCGGCATAGCGCAACCGGCTAATTAAGTCCTCCACCAGCTCAACGTCCGCAGCCTGCCCGCAGGCGCTGAAATCCAGTGCAACCGGCGCATCTTCGAGCAATTCTGGCGCCGCAGACACTTGATCAGCGACAAAGCTTTGGATCGCGTTCGCATCCGTTTGGTAAATCACCAAACGCATCAGCGAAAACTGCGCACTCTTGATTTCGCATGCCCCCTTGGCACCAGCGACTTTAGTCACGCGCGTTACGCCGACAGCTTAAGTTCGGGGCGCATATTTAACCGATCCTGCCACGCCCATTCCGGTAGTACCGATTCTGGCCGGGAAAGATAAGTGTCACGCACGAAGGGAAAGGCGTCGAGCGTTTTGCTCATTAAACTGACGCGGCGACCGTTGGACAGGTTTTGCTGCCCGGCCTCAGTAAAACCCTGCGTTTTGAAAAAAAGTAAGGACACATCGTCGCGCGGTTGGATAAACACTTCAGTCACCAAAATAGGATGGCGTACTTCGGCAAAACTTAAAATATCGGCATAAAACAATCGCCCGATCCCACTGCGACGATGATCAGGTGTCATTACAACGCGATCAATGTAGACGAAATCAGCGTAATTTTTCTTGAACCAGCTAAAATTTGGGCTGTCATAGTCCGCCTCCGGCGTCAGCGCAATCAAAAATCCGGCGACTAGATCGTCTATTTCGGCGACGCGAAAGTAGCGTGCGGTTTCCAAAAAACGCGCCATCCGAGTTCGATCAATCGGTAAAATGCTGTCACCGGCGTTATTGTTGATTGCCAAAATCGTGTCTAAATCTGCTGCATTCACATCACGGATGTTGATTCTTGAGTTCATATCGACTGTGCCGCCATAGCGAATTCTTCTTGGTATGGTGAATGCGTCAAATGCCCTTAAGCCGGGGCATACGTTTGGTTTAAAAGTCTCGCCGGAAGGCGACACGGAAAAAAAAGTCTCGCCGGAAGGCGACACGGAAAAAAAAGACTCGCCGGAAGGCGACACGAAAAAAAAGTCTCGCCGGAAGGCGACACGGCAAAAGCAGCCAAGTGGCGAAGTATGCCCAGCCCCAGAGCGTGCGCCAAGGAAAAAGTTCGGGCAAAACGCGAGTGATTATTCGTTGGTATCTGCCCAAATCTAATTATCCACGTGCGATCAAGGGCTTAGCTGGATTTGTGTTGCTAAAACATTAACAACGATTTCAGCGACCCAGTGAGCGCAAAGAAAACAGAGCCGCGAAAACGATCAAGCGCGCGCCGTCAAAATCTGCACGGCCGGCAGTGTTTTGCCTTCCAAAAATTCTAAAAATGCGCCGCCGCCGGTGGACACATAGCTAATTTTGCCGTCGACGCCAAATTTTTCAATGGCAGCTAAGGTATCGCCGCCGCCAGCGATCGAAAAAGCGGCGCTGTCGGCAATCGCCGTCGCCACCGCGCGGGTGCCAGCGGCAAAATGATCGAACTCGAACACACCAACCGGGCCGTTCCAAACAACGGTGCCCGCCTTGGCGATCAATTCTGCGTAGAGCGCCGCAGTTTTTGGCCCGATATCCAAAATCATTTCGTTCGCATCGACGGCGTTGATTGCTTCGACGTTGGCCTGGGCGCTGGCGCTAAAGGCGTTAGCGGTGGTGACATCCAAAGGCAGTGGAATGCTGGCACCACGCGCTTTTGCCTTCGCCATAATGGCGCGCGCGGTGTCGATTAAATCTGGCTCATACAAAGACTTTCCGACGCTAAAGCCTGCCGCAGCAAGAAACGTGTTGGCGATACCACCGCCAACAATCAGCTGATCGACTTTGTCGACCAAGGCGCTTAATAGTTCAAGTTTGCTCGATACTTTACTGCCCGCCACGATCGCTAACAGTGGCCGCTTGGGCTTTTCTAGCGCAAGGCTTAAGGCGTCAAGCTCCGCCGTCAGCAGCGGCCCAGCGCAGGCGACGGGTGCAAAGCGAGCGACCCCATGCGTGCTGGCCTGGGCGCGGTGTGCAGTGCCGAACGCGTCCATCACAAATACATCGCACAGTGCGGCGTAGCTGCGGCTTAAGGACTCATCATCTGCCGCCTCGCCTAGATTCATCCGCACGTTTTCTAGCAGCACCAATTCGCCCGATTGCAGCGTGACGCCATCGAGATAGTCGCGCAGCAAACGCACTTCAAAACCGAGCTCCGCACTTAGCCACTTTGCCACCGGTGCGAGGGATTCTGCGGCTTCGAACGTACCCTCTTTCGGACGGCCCAGATGGCTCATCACCATCACCGCGGCGCCTTTCGCCAATGCCAGCTTGAGCGCTGGCAGTGCGGCGGTGAGCCGCTGGCTGGCAGTAATCTGAAAACTGCCATCCGGCCCCGCAGTAATCGGCACGTTTAAGTCTTCACGAATCAGCACGCGTTTGCCGCGCAAATCTAGATCAGTCATGCGAATAAAGTGCGGCATTTTTTGGCTTTGGGTTGTAGGCGTCGGAGCGCGAATCATACGTCTGGCTGCGCCACTGCGTGAAGTCGTGCCGAGTACTTTGGCTAGCAATGGATTTGACAGTCAAGCGCGCCCGCATCGACGATACTCTGGACTACTTAAGGCAAGTAGAAAATTTGGTGGCTCGCGCGCGATCACCTTCAGTGCATCGCAATTACGACACCCATTCGATAATCTAACCTGCCCGACTTTGCACTTGGTCTATGCCCAATCGAGCCTCCGCCCGCCTCGCGTTTGCCTGCACGCATCTGCCTACCCCGTTGACACTCGCACCGGCGAGCAGCGATGCCAGTTTTCGCAGCTATTGGCGCAGTACCGACGCAAGTGGCGCGCATTTTATTGTGATGGACGCGCCGCCTGAGCGGGAAAACTGTGCGCCCTTCATTGACGTCAGCGCGCGCCTGCACACGGCGGGACTGTGCGTGCCACAGGTGCTGGCACAGGATTTGACGCAGGGTTTTTTGCTGCTGCCGGATTTGGGTACGCGCACGCTGTTGCCTGAGCTTGACGTCAATTCAGTCGAGCGCCATTACAGCGATGCGCTTGCCACTATTTTGCAGATGCAATTGCACGCGAATGTCGCGGGCTTACCGAGCTACGATGCGCCGCGCTTAGACGCCGAGATGGCGCTATTCCCCGACTGGTTTTTGCACCGCCACTTGGGCATTGCCCCGAGTTGTGAAGCGTTTGATGTCATCGAGGCGACAATGATGCAGTTGCGCAATTTGGCCTTGATGCAGCCGAAAGTGTTTGTGCACCGGGATTTTCATTCGCGAAATTTGATGATTTCAAATGCCGCCGCGGTCGCGCACCAAAGGCTTGCAGTGATTGATTTTCAAGACGCGGTGCGCGGGCCGATTACCTATGATTTGGTTTCCCTGTTGCGCGATTGCTATATCCGTTGGCCAGATGCAGATATCGCGCGCTGGGTGGAGCGCTACCGAAACGCCAGCGCAGAATCAGGTTTGCATCACGCTGATTCAGCAACTTTCCAACGCTGGTTTGATTGGATGGGTGTGCAGCGGCATTTAAAAGTGTTGGGAATTTTTGCCCGCTTAAACTACCGTGATGGCAAGTCGGGCTATTTGAAGGACTTAGCCTTGGTGCTGGATTACACCTTGAACGTTTGCCAGCGTTATGACGAACTGCGTGGATTCGCACACTTCCTTGAAAGGCTGACGCGTGGCATCGATCTAAGCCAAAGCGTGCGTCCGCCGGCGGACGTATGAAAGCGTTGATTTTTGCGGCCGGCATTGGCGAGCGCATGCGGCCGTTGACCTTGCACACGCCAAAACCGCTGCTACTGGTGCGCGGCAAACCACTGATCGTGCATCACATCGAAGCGCTCAAACGAGCGGGTATCGTTGATTTCGTTATTAACCTATCCTATTTAGGTGGCATGATTAAAGCCGCGCTGGGTGACGGCGCTGAATTCGGTGTACAGATCAGCTACAGCGAGGAGGGTCCGGTGCCGTTAGAAACCGGCGGCGGTATGCGCCTGGCGCTTAATTTATTAGGAAGCGAAGCATTTATTGCCGTCAATGGCGATATTTTTGTCGACTTTGAATTTGCCAAGCTCATGAATACCCCGTTAAACGGGGCGCTCGCGCATTTGGTGATGGTGCCCAATCCCAGCCACCATCTGAGCGGCGACTTCGCGCTCAGCGGGCGCAAACTTTTTACCTGTGGCCCAGAAAAGCTGACGTTTTCTGGCATCGGCGTTTACAGCCCCGTACTGTTGACCGGCACGCCGCTGGCAGGCAGCACGTTTCGCCTTGCACCGGTGCTGCGTGAGGCGATGGCATTTGGCAATCTAACCGGTGAGCGTTTTGACGGCTTCTGGACCGACGTGGGTACGCCTGAGCGATTGTTGGCGTTGAATAGCAAATAAAGTTAATAAGCTAATTACGCTGGATGCTCGCCACTGCATCGTGCGCATGCAGGCTTTCAAGGTGTTTCACTTGGGCCTTGTAGCCATCAAAAAAAGCCGATTGTTCTTGCGCCAAGTGATCCAGCGTTGCCTGTACGCGGCGCATCGCATCTTCAACGAACATTAAATTTTCGCCGTTGCGCACGGCAAACGCCTGTTCGTCGATGCGCTTGACCGCGGTTTGCACCGGCGTTTGCAACGCGTCTTCTAGGGCATCAATCAGCCTTAACCAGGGAAATACGAACGCATGAGCAGTTAGTTTGACTTCGACATCCAATAGCGAGCGTTGGGCGTGCGGCGTGGCGGCACTGCCGCCTGCAACGGCGCCCAACCACGCGAGCACTTGCTGGAGATCAATCGATTCAGTACTTTTTTCGGCAAAATCTGCGGCGAAACGCTGCTGTAATTTTTGCCGTGCTAGCGCGGCGGAACTTGGGCAGGTCGAGGAATAGGTGATCTGCACGGAGGTTCGTAAATGCAGCGTGCCGCTGCGATCCAGATGTGCCGAAATCGTGATTGGATAGGCGCGCCAGCCGCTATGCTCGCTTGCTAAAGCCGGTCGACGCAGTGGAAGTTCAAAGCGCAGCGTCAATTTTGCCGCGTCGCTTAAGCGATTCACCTGTTGTGTTGATTGCGATTCCAAGGCATCGAGGAGCAGTTGGCGTAGCAATTCTGGGCAAAGTGGGCGGGTACTCAACGCCGTGTCGAGTAGTAAATACAGCCGCGACATATGAATGCCGCGCGCATTTGCGTCAATCAAATCAACCGCGATATCGGCGCGCCCGAGTACCTGTCCGTGCGGCAAGTTCAATGGCACGGCGATATTTTCCATTCCCACCCAATCCAAGGCGCCAAAGCTACCGATTGCGATTTGCGCATCTGGCAAGTGCGCCGCAGGGTTGGTTGTTGCGGCTGTAGGCGCAGCTGCGCTGGCAGTTGCGAGCATGGTAATAGGCAAAATAGTAGGCATTAATTGGTTTTTTTAAGGGCAAAAGTCTCGCCGACTAGGCGACACGGAAGACAAGTCTCGCCGACTAGGCGACACGGAAGACAAGTCTCGCCGACTAGGCGACACGGAAGATAACTCTCGCCGACTAGGCGACACGGAAGATAACTCTCGCCGACTAGGCGACACGGAAGATAACTCTCGCCGACTAGGCG
>JANNYO010000666.1:0-30818 GCA_031410115.1 Rhodanobacteraceae bacterium
TGCCGTGTCGCCTTCCGGCGAGACTTGTCTGCCGTGTCGCCTTCCGGCGAGACTTGTCTGCCGTGTCGCCTTCCGGCGAGACTTGTCCGCCGTGTCGCCTTCCGGCGAGACTTGTCTGCACTAGTCCTGGGCGCGAAGCAAAGCGTCGCCATAGCGGCGATAGGCTATTGCGCGAAAATAAGTGCTGCTCCAAATTTGACTCAAACTGAGCCAGTCATTGGGGTCCAGCCGCAACAAATAGCCTAGATCAGTCGTGGACTTGAACTGCGTTAAATCAAGCTGTTTTAATGGGATTTGTGGATGCACGCGGGCGGCGCGTTGGATTTCTTCATGGGGTGAACTTTGCAGTGGCTTCACTAGGCTCAATGGCAGCACTGAATTTTGCACCGCAACTTCTTGCAGGTTTTTAGAGGCCGATCGCGCAGCGCGCTCATAGAACGCGGCTTGACTGAGGCTTTCGCCACCTTGAAGGCTTTGCTGCAGATCCGCATCATCGTCATACCAGCGCTTCAGGGCGCGCACGCGTTGTGCCACGGTGGCGTGTGTTTGCAACATCAAAGTCAGCGCCCAGTCCTCATCACCATTGCGTTTTTGATCGAGCTTGGCGATCGCAGCTTGCGGTAAAAATCGGCTGTGAAACAGCGCATTTTGAAAGCCGCCATCGTCCGGCGCGATGCCCTGTTGGATCGCCATGTCTACCGCTTCGTTCAATGCAGATTCGGCGGCGAAATCATTGCCCAGCAATTCCTCCAGCGCATCCATTGGATGATCGCTGTAATCATTTTCCAATTTTGCTTTCGCGCCGCGTGCCAAGGCCACAATTTTCAGCTGCAGATCTTCTGGCACGTGCGGGTTACTTGCCAAGCTTTGCGGGATCATCTTGATTTGTGTCAACGCAAGCTGTGCGATTTGGCGCATCACCGAGCGGCTCGTGCTTGCGCGCGCGACGGTATCTAGATCGACGGCTTTTGCCGCCAATAACTTCGGCAATTGTAAGATCTGCGCTTTCGCGGGCAAAGCCAAAAGCGCTTCGGTATTGACGCGAATTTGCGCGTCGCTAAGATTGTTCGTGGTCACCAGCATTTGCAGCGCAAGTGCGGTGATTTCGGCGCGCGTCATGCGCGTGGGCACACGCTGCTCGGCCTGCTCTCGCACGTGGGCGGCAAAATCCGCGCGCTGTTCAACGCTCAAGCCGCCCAACAATACCTGCGCCTGTTTGGCACTGAGCGCAAGCTGGATGCTTGCCGCGCGCACGTCAGCATCGGAATCGGCAACACGCGCATTAATGTCGGCAGCGTCGAGCGTGAGCCCGAAGCCGCTGGCATAGCCAAAGGCCGCGATCGTTTTGGCGCGTACCACGGCATCCGTATCGTTGAACAGCGCGATGATCAAGGCGCGCCCGGCATCGGTATCCGGCAGCGCCGTGTATTGCGCCACTGCGACCCGCACTGAGGCGCTGGAATGCCGGGCGAGTTGAGTGATGGTTGCCAGCGAGGTATCAGGGTTTTTCGCCAAACTTTCCGCAAGCTTGGGCGAGATGTCGGTACTTTGCGCACGCACCAACTCAGGTTTGCTGCCAGCGAGCCACGCATTGATGCTCGGATCTTTCAAGGCAATTAAGGATTTTGCCAGTGAATCTGACAGCTTCGGGCGGGCCGAGATCAGCTGCGCCAGTAGGCGATCCTGCTGCATCAGTGCTTGCAGCTGCGCATCGCTTAATTCGCTTTTCATGACGCGCTGCACGCTGTCATTAAGATTCGTTGCCGCCGGTGTAGCTCGAAACAAAGGCAGACCTTCGCGCATGCGCTTCAAGCCTTCGTCGTTGTCGAAACTCAAGCCGTAGAAGTCATCGTCGAATGCAGGCTCAAAGTGATCCACTTGGGTAAAGACTTCGGGCACAAAGTAGCGTACTGCTTGCTCGATACCACCGTCATCGGTGAGTTCGACGTCAAGCTTTCCCGCTGTGTAGTCATTTGATTTGTCACTGATAACCAGCGCCCGTGCATTGACTTTACTGCCGACTTCAAAAGTGAAATCGTTATAGACCGCCATCGCTAAGCCTTCAACGTTCAAATCGCGCTTTACATACAGGCCGCCCCAGCTGTACAGGTGCTTGGCGGCCATTTGACCATCCACCACCAGCACGCCAATGCCGCCCCCATAATCATAGTAGAGCCCATTGACCGTTAAATTGCCGCGCACCACCAGCAGCGTGTCGCAATCAAAATTGCCGTCAATGACAAGATCGCCGTCATAGATCAGGAAGTTTCGCCGATCAGGCGACACGGCAGATATGTTTGGCTTTTCAAAATTAGCGATAATTTGTGTGGTAGCTAACTCTTTTTGCAAAGCACTTAAATCCGCTTCCGTGGCTTGGCGCGCGCCTTTCAAAGTGCTGGCGCTTACCCACGTATCGCCAGCAAATAGGGCGGTGGAAAAGCCCATCAGGACTACAGCAACAAGGACGCGAAATAGCATGGGAAAGCTCAGGGCTGAAATATTTCCCACAGTATACGAATTAGCTCATGCAAGTCGACGATGCGGTGCGGTTGTGGCAAACGCCGCTTACAAGTCAATAACTTCGCTGCACGCTTAAAACTCCGCGAGAGCCAAACGAACCCAGACGCGCGCTAAGCACAGCAGGGCTTGATAAGCTTGTGCCTATGAACCCACAGCTGATCCAGCTTTTCCGCGATGCGCTCGATCTTGCCGTGCAGGATCGAAACGCTTATCTGGACGTCCACTGCACCGACGCGGCGTTGCGCGCGCAGATTGATGCGCTGTTGATCGCCAGCGAAAGCACCGCGCTACCCATGCCAGAGTGCGCGCACATGGCAGATTTATTGGCCGAGACTGCGCCAAGTGAAAGCGGTTTGCTCGATCGCACGGGTCAAATTGTTGGGCCGTTTCGCTTGACGAAGTTGTTAGGTTCCGGCGGCATGGGTGCGGTTTGGCAGGCCGAGCGCATGGAAGGCTTTGCACAAACGGTGGCGATTAAATGGGCGCACGCGGCGGGCTTGTCGGCGGCGATATTGACGCGCTTTGCCCAGGAGCGCCAGCTGCTGGCGAAGTTGAATCATCCGGGTATCGCACGGGTTGTGGACGGCGGTAGCGACGCTGGTGCGCTGTGGTTTGCGATGGAATATGTCGATGGCTTGGCGCTGGATCGCTATGTCGAAGCGGTCAATCCCAGCTTAGAAGCACGGCTAAAGTTGGTGATTGAACTGTGTGCCGCGGTGCAGTACGCGCACCAAAACCTGATCGTGCATCGGGATTTAAAGCCGGGCAACATTATGGTGCTGAATGGCGGCAGCCCGAAACTGCTGGATTTTGGCATCGCCAAACAGCTGGGCGGCACGCCCGAGTTGACGCAAAGCGCGGCGCCGATGACGTTCAGCTACGCAGCACCCGAGCAAATTCGCGGCGATACCATCACCACCGCAGTCGATGTCTATGCGCTCGGCGTGATTTTGTTTGAGCTATTGACCGGCGAGCGTCCGCATAAGCCGATCAATCGTGTGGGTGGCGATGGTGCGTTGAGTTTGTTGCAGGCCATTACCGACACCGATGCCACCGCGCCAAGTTCGGCGCTAGCGATTCGAACCAACGTGCACAGCAGCATTCGACCCAGCCAGCTAAAAGGCGATCTGGACACGATTGTGCTAAAGGCGCTGAGCCGCGATACCGCGCGGCGCTATGCGTCGGCGCAGGCATTGAGTGATGATATCAACGCCTACTTGGCGCAACGCCCCATTCGCGCCCGGCCCGATTCTGCCAGCTATCGTTTGCTAAAGTTTGTTCGGCGTAATCAGGGTGCGGTGGCGTCTGGTGTGTTGGCGCTTGCGGCATTGGTCGGGCTTTCGGCGTATTCACTACAGCAAGCCCAGCGCGCCAAAATGAGTGCCGCAGACAGTGCACGGCAAGCCGATTTGATGCAGGTGGAAGCCGATCAGGCCAACGTTATCGTAGCGCACATGACGGCAGTGCTCACGCGTGCGCAAGCGGCGGGTGATACCGTGCGAACCGCTGAACTCATGGCCTGGGCGGCGGACACAGAGTTATCCGGGCGCTACGCCGACCCGGTGAAAAATCGTGCGATCAAGCTGGCGGTGTCAGACATTTTGATGACCGGCAATGAATTTGCGCCTGCGTTAAAAATATTGGATGCGCTGGTGCCGCAATTAGCCGATGCACAACCCCGCGAACGCCTGCAGGCCTATGCGAATCGCACCCGTGCGCTGTATCGCTTGGGGCGCTTGCCTGAGGCCGAACAAAGTTTGATCATGGCGCGCCTTTCGCTACCTGCGAAACCCATCTTACTTTCCGCACAGCTAAAAATTTATGAAGGCGAAATCGCCCGTACTTTAGGTCATAACGACCAGGCCATTGCGGCAGCGGTGCAAGCCACCGAGCTGATTGATCGCGCCGATGATGCCAACGCCTTTGTGCGCGGCACGGTATTTTCGAGCGCCGCGACCGGCTTAATGCAGTTGGGCGAGTTGGACCGGGCGCAACGCTATGCCGAACGCGCGTTACAGATTTGGCAACAGGCCCAAGTGCAGCATTCGGCGTCCATACAAAACACCGAAACCACGCTCGCGAATGCGCAGTTTTTGCGCGGACATTTACGGGCGTCGCTAGCGATGTTTGCAGCGATTCAAAGCAAAGCCAGTGCGAGCGAAAGCGTGCCACCGCGGGCCGCGCGCAGCAGTGGGCACGCCAAGGCGCTGGCGCTGCTACAACAATTTGATGCAGCGAACGCAATGATCGAAACCGCACGCGCGGATATGTGCGCGGCGACTGGCGAAAGCAGCCTGGACTGTATCGGCATGACGCTTGCTGCCGCCGATGTTGCACAAGTCTCGCGTCAGCGACACGCCGAAAAAATGAGCGGGCGCGTGGATCTGGCTGCGCAGTTAGTCAAAACTGCGCAAACGCGGCTGGGCAACCGTGATGTGGCGCCGATTCAAGCGCGATTCCTGCGCTTTAAACTGACCGCAGCGGTGCTGGCAAAGCCAACCGAGGCGAACATTGATGCACTGATTGGAGCCCTTGTGCAGCCCAGCCCCAGCGGCATGGCGCGACGCAGTGTTGTGCGTACGCTGTTGGTGTTGGCGCAACAGCTTTCCCAGGAGCACGCCAAATCGGCGGCTCGCCTAGCAGCGATTGCGATCGATCAAGCGCGCGCGCTGCCGGTTGAAGCCGGTGGCATGGACCGCGCGTTGATTGCGCTATGGCAAGCAAAACTGGCAAACCGCGCACCCGCAGCAAACGCAATCCAGGAACTTGCATTGGCGCTGGGGGATGCGCATCCGTGGGTGCAAGAATGGCGGTACGAACCGGCAGCCTACTTAACAAAATAAACCGGCAACCGTCTTGCTTGGCAAATTGCCGCATTGTTGCAGCAAAACGCTGGCCTAAAATTGCATGTGGTTGGGCACACGGACAATGCCGGCACATTGGAAAGTAATTTTGCCCTGAGTAAAGCGCGTGCGGCGGCGGTAGCCTTGGCGTTGAGTAGCCAATATGGCATTGCCGTAACGCGCCTAAGTGCCAATGGCGTGAGTTCACTTGCACCGGTGGCGGGTAATTCAGACGATGCTGGGCGGGCGAAAAATCGTCGGGTGGAACTGGTGCCGTTTTAGCACCGCGTGGGCACCAAGTCGCGCTAAACTGCCGCCCGCAGCAGCGTTTTAGCTGCCAGCAAATCACGCTGCACGGTGCGCAAATTAATCTGCAACAGCGTCGCGATTTCTTCGTTTTCTACACCCGAGAAAAACGACAGCTCAAGCACGCGGGCCATACGTGGGTGCTGATCTGCAAGTTGACTAAGCGATTGGTCAAACGCGATTAAATCGAAGCCATCGGCCTGTGCGGGGTGACTCAGTGTTGCCACCAGATCCAAATCTAGCGGAGTAACACCGCGCGTTTGACTTCGCTTCGCGCGCGCGTGGTCAACGGTAATTTGGCGCATTACGCGCGTGACCAAATTAATTCGATGTGCACGATCAAGCGTGTCATCAAACTCGGCAAGTTTAATAAAAGCCTCGTGCACCAGTGCTGTGGTGTTGACAGTCTCGCGCTGGTGTTTGGCAAGCTCACGCCGCGCGATGATTTTTAGCTGTTGATAGATATCGTCAAACTGGGCCATCACACCACCACTGCGCTCGGTTGCGATAAGGATAGCGGCAAACTTCGTCTGAAGTTTGCCGCGTCGCCTATTCACCCGCAGCAGGCTACATCACGCTGCCTCAAACACCGCTTGTGGAATATCCATCAATGAAGCCGCACCGTTGCGAATTTGCGCGGCGTGCATCAGGGTGCGCGGCAGAATGCGATCAAAATAGAACTTCACGCTGGCTAACTTCGCCACCTTAAATTCTTCGGTGATCGCCGTTGTTGCGCGGCCCATTGCTTCTAATTCGCGGGTTAGGAAATACGCCAGGGTGATGTAGCCTGCATAGAACAAATAATCCACCGCAGCGGCACCCATTTCCTCGGGATCTTTTTGGGTAGCGCTAATAATTTCGGTAGTGAGTATTTGCCATTCGCCACTGATTTTCGCCAATTTCTGGGCGTAAGGCCCAGCCACTGGATGCGCGCTGTGTGCACTGGTGAACGCAGCGATTTCGGCGAGGAAATGGCGCATGCCCACGCCTTGAAGCTGCATGATTTTGCGTCCCAACAAATCCAGTGCCTGAATTTGCGTGGTGCCTTCATAAATTGTGGTGATCCGCGCATCGCGCGCCAGTTGTTCCAAGCCCCATTCTTTGATGTAGCCGTGGCCGCCCAGAACCTGCATGCCATGATAGGTGCATTCCACCGCCGCTTCCGTCAGCAAGGCTTTGCTGATCGGCACTAAAAAGCTGAGCAGCTCGTCGGCTTTTTTGCGCGCATCGGCATCGGGGTGGCGGGTCGACAAATCGACCAGCAAACCAGCGTAATAGCACAGCACACGCCCGCCTTCGGCCAGCACTTTTTGCGTCATCAACATGCGCCGAACGTCCGGGTGCACGGTGATGGGATCGGCCGGTTTGTCCGGGCGTTTTGGCCCGGAAAGCGAGCGCATTTGCAAGCGTTCGCGTGCATAGGCAGCGGAGGATTGATAGCTGACTTCAATCAGCCCCAAACCCTGCACGCCGACACCTAAACGCGCCGCATTCATCATGGTAAACATTGCCAGCAAACCGCGATTCGGTTGGCCAATCAAATAGCCCTCAGCGCCATCAAAATTCATCACGCAAGTCGCCGAGCCCTTCAGCCCCATTTTGTGTTCGATACTGCCCGCTGCGACGGCGTTGCGCGCACCCATCGCGCCTTCGCGGTTGACCTTGAATTTCGGCACGATAAATAGGCTGATGCCCTTGGTACCGGACGGCGCGTCCGGCAAGCGCGCAAGCACCAAGTGAATGATATTGCTGGCTAAATCGTGCTCGCCGGCGGTGATGAATATTTTTTGCCCGGTTAGCGCAAAAGTGCCATCAGCATTGGGCTCGGCTTTGGTTTTCAGCAGGCCCAAATCGCTGCCACAGTGCGGTTCGGTTAAGCACATCGTGCCGGTCCATTCGCCCGCCAGCATTTTGGTGACGAAGGTTTGTTTTTGCCACTCATCGCCGTGATGCATAAACGCATCGACCGCACCCAAACTGAGCAGCGGATAGGTGCCCCAGGCAACGTTGCAGCTTTCAATCATTTCTTTGATCACATAACCCAGCGCTTCGGGCTGACCCTGACCACCGTAGTTAGGGTCGCCGCACAATCCTAGCCAGCCGGCATCGACGTAGGCAGTAAAGGCGTCTTTAAAGCACTGTGGCAAGGTCACGGTTTGCGTCGTTTTATCAAACACCGCACCTTCACTGTCACCGATTTGATTGGTTGGCAGCAGGATTTGTTCGTTGAATTTCGCCGCTTCCTCCAGCACTTGATCGATTAGCTCGCGGTTGGTGTCGCTGAAGGCGGGAATCTGTTGGAAGACTTTCTCCGCCTCAAGCACATCGTGCAGGACGAAACGAATGTCGGTCATGGGGGCTGTGTATTTCATCGGTTTTTCCTGTCGTGATCGTTAAAAGGCTGTGTCGAATGTTATTGAAAAAATTGCCGCGTTTTGCCTTGGACAAATGATTCAAGCAAAGCGCAGGCTAGCGCCAATACCCCGGTTTACCAGGCGTTGGGCTCAGTGTTCCGATGTAGTTAAATTCAAATACTCTGGAGGGAATGCTCGAAGTGATCGTGCCGCGAATGCCATAGCCAAAGACTTTGCCTGCGCGCAGCAGCGTTAGCGCAGCCGGTGTCAGTTTGAGCGTGATGGTGGTGCTTTCCGGGCTATCCATGGGCACCAAAAGTTCCAGTGGCACAACCCCCGAAGCGGCTGAGGCATTTGCGTCCAAATCAGTGCCAAAACTCAAACTGTAGTTGAGCTCGCTAAACGTCATTTCGATATTGCTGAAGTTGTGTAGCAATACCCTTGCTGTCACGTTGCTATCGGTGATGTGCAACTCTTGAATCAACACCTGCGGCACACTGACAACTTTGGGCTTTAGCCCGCAGCCTGCCAAAGTCGAGAAAACCAGTAGGCACAGCAGCAACCGACAAACGTGCACCGGAACGCGCGTTTTCCAAGGTCGAAGCCATGTTTTCGTCAAATGTGTCATCTGTGGGAACCCCGGAAGAGTAGTGGTCGCAAATAGTGCTGATGTGCCTTGCCAGCGCATTACGGTGCGGGCGATCAGCGCATGCTAAACGCTAACGCTACCAGTAGGGCTGTGAAGTGCAAGCTAAGTAAGATTAGGCGCGGCGAGGCACCAAAACAACGCACGATCTAATTTAGATTTGACCTTTTGTTAAGTAGCAGCCCGGCTTTTAGCGCAAACTTGCGCAATCTATTTCCCGGCCGGCGACCCCAATTTTGCATCCACGCAACCGTCATCAGGGCCACTACGATTTTCCCAAACTCATTCTTATTTGCCCCGAACTGGTGCCATTTGTGTTGGCAAGCCCGATCGGTGAGCCCAGTATTGATTTCGCGGATGCGCGCGCGGTGCGCTTACTGAATCGTGCGCTGCTGTGCGCGCAATACGGCGTTCAGCACTGGCAATTGCCGGATGGCTATTTGTGCCCACCGATTCCAGGCCGAGCGGACTATTTGGCCGGTTTGGCGGACATTTTGACGGAGGCCAAGCCAAATTTAGCAGCGGCAACTGCGTGTGTTTTAGACGTGGGTGTCGGTGCTAGCTGCATCTATCCGCTGTTGGGGCACGCGCAATATGGATGGCAATTTGTCGGCAGCGATATTGACCAGCAAGCGCTCGCGGCGGCACAACACAACATCGACGCCAATCAATTGCAAAATGCGATTGAGCTACGCCACCAGCCCCAGCGTGGGCAGATTTTTACCGGTGTCATTCAAGTGCAGGATCGTTTTGCTTTGAGCATTTGCAACCCGCCCTTCCATGCCAGCGCCGCTGAGGCCGCACGCGGCAGTGCGCGCAAATGGCGTAATTTGGCGCAATCCGATGACGTTATCGCGGATCGCGTCAGTCCAAATTTGAACTTTGGTGGCAAAGGTTCAGAACTTTGGTGCACCGGCGGCGAAGCCTCTTTCATCAAACGGATGATTAACGAAAGCGCCAAATTTGGCGCGCAAGTGCGGTGGTTTTCTAGTCTGGTTGCCAAGGCGGAGCATTTGCCCGACATTTATAAGCAGCTAAAAAAGCACGCCGCGAAAGACGTGCGCACGGTGGTGATGGCGCAGGGAAATAAGCAAAGTCGGTTTGTAGCGTGGACGTTTTCTGGCAGCCGTTGATCCTAGATCCGGCAGTTGACCTCTTGCCTGTCCAACTGCCGGATCTAGGATGATGCGCGCCATAAACCCGACATAAAGCGCGCTGTAGGCTTATGTTGCGCTGCAACATAATTGAAAGTAACCTCGTTTCACTTTCGGGAGAATGTATGCAAAACGAATTCTTGGGCGCAATGCAGTCAGGCGCTGAGCAATATTTAAAAGGGCTCAATGAGCTAAGTGAAAAGTTCATGGGCAGCAACGCCGCATCAGGTCAAGGCCCGAGCTGGTCTGAGGGTATGGAGCAATTCGCCAAACTCTACGCCGGTGGCAACAGCCATGAGGGCGTATTTGATCAAATCATGAGCCAAGGCAAAGGCTTCGTTGCGATGCTGGAAAAGATGTATCAAGCCGGTGCGCAGACAGCGGATGGCAAAACCGGCGGTAGCATTGATTTCGCAGCCCTCGGACAACAGATGCTGAGCGAGCTGACAAAAAACAATCCGTTTAGCCAGATACCTGGCCTGCAGATACCCGGTTTTCAGATGCCCGGTTTGAGTGCGGGTATGAACTTTCCTGGCATGAGCAGCGCAAATTTCACGATGCCGCAGTTCCCATCGTTCGATGCAAAAACCTTCAGCGTCGAAAACTTCCTCAATATGCCGGCGTTTGGTTCGAACCGCGAAAGTCAGGAACGTAAGACCAACTTAATCAAGCATTTGGGCAGCTACATGCAGGCAATGCAGGCGTATCAAGCGCTGCAAATGAAATCGATTCAAATGGCAGTTGCGCGCATGCAGGGCAAATTGGAAGAGCGCAGCGAACCCGGCCGTGGGTTGGATTCGATGAAAGCGGTTTACGATTTGTGGATCGACGCGCTGGAAGAATCCTTCGCCGAAGTCGCGCTGACAGCGGATTATCAAAGCGCTTACGGGCAAGTGGTCGACGCACAAATGCGCGTGCGTGCAAACGTGCAAAAACAAATTGAACTTGCCACCGGCGAAATCGGCATGCCGACCCGCAGTGAACTAGAAGGCGTGCACCAGAAGTTGGCGGAAGTGCGGCGCAGCATGCGCACCGAATTGGCGGCACTGAAGGCAGAAATAGCAGAGCTGAAATCAGCGCGCGCAGGCGTAAGCAAAGCTGCAAGCACGGCTGCGACTGCGCCTAAAGTCGCCGCTGCAAAAACCGCCACACCGGTGAGCAAAATCGCGAAAACGGCACCCACCAGTCTACTCAATGCGGCAAAAGCATTGGCAGCCAAGTCGCCGGCCGTGAATAAAATCGCCAAGCCCGCAGCAAAAGCGGCGGCGACAAAACCCTCCACGCCTGCGCGTAAAAAATAAGGAAGCATTGCCATGACCCCTTTCAAAATTACGCCAGAAAAAGTCCTCAGCGAGGCCCTCAAATTCAATGAGAAACTTGCCGCTGGCCTGAAAACGTTGGGACAGCTCGATGACGTGCAATACGGCTGTACCGAAAAAGAAGCGGTATACAAAGAAGATAAGCTCGTGCTGTATCGCTTCAAATCCGAGCACAAAGTCACGGTGAAAACGCCGCTATTGATTTCCTATGCCCTGGTCAACCGGCCCTACATGGTGGACTTGCAGGCAGATCGCTCGATTGTGCGCAACCTGCAAGCGATGGGGCATGAGGTGTACTTGATTGACTGGGGTTACCCAGATCGTTCGGATCGGTATTTGACGCTGGATGATTACATCAACGGCTATTTGAGCCGTTGTGTTGATGTGGTTGCCAAGCTGCATAAAATGACTGCGATCAACCTATTGGGGATTTGCCAAGGCGGCGTGTTCAGCTTGTGCTACACCGCGCTGAATCCGAACAAGATTAAGAACCTAATTACCATGGTCACCCCAGTCGATTTTCATACGCCGGATAACATGCTGAGCCACTGGACGCGTGCAATGGATGTTGATTTGTTTGTTGACACGCTCGGCAACGTGCCCGCAGATTTGATGAATCAGTGCTACTTGTCGCTCAAACCGTATCGCTTAAACGCGCAAAAATATGTCGGTTTGGTTGATATTTTGGACAACAAAGCCGAGTTGGAAAACTTCCTGCGCATGGAAAAATGGATTTTCGACAGCCCGGATCAAGCGGGCGAGGCGTTTCGACAATTTATTAAAGATTTCTACCACGCCAATAAGTTCGTCACCGGTGGGTTAGAAATCGATGGCCAAAACGTGCGCCTGAAAGACATCAAAGTGCCGGTGTTAAATATTTTTGCCGAGCAAGATCACTTGGTGCCACCCAGTGCTTCTCGACCCCTGCAAGGTTTAATTGGCAGCAAAGACTACACCCAGCTGGCCTTCACAGGCGGCCACATTGGCATTTACGTCAGTGGGCGCGCGCAGCGAGAAGTGCCACCGGCGATTTCGAAATGGTTGAAGGCACGCGACGCTTAGGCTTTCATCACGCTGCGTCAGATCGCCGAAATTTGCGCTGCAATAAGCAAGTAATGTGCGGTTTTTGTCAACTAGGCGTGACAAACTAGGGCATGCCCAACATGCCCCAGTCCCCCGCAGGCGCTATCAAAACGGCTGCACTGCAAAGCGTACTTGCGCGGGCAAACGCAGCCATTGCTGCAAACAATATGCAGGCGGCCGTCAGCGCCTTGAGCGAAGCACGGCTGTTGGCACCTGAGCACGCGGGCGTGCTGCGCGCCTACATCCAGGCGCACGCGAACTTGAGTGCGCAAAAGCTGAAAGCTGGTGATGCCAAAGGTGCATTAAGTGCAGCTGAAATCGCGCTAGGTTACGAGCCACAGCAAATAGATGCCCTGGTCAACGCGGCTGCGGCCAACGTTGATTTGAAAAACACTACAGCGGCACTTGCATTGTACGAACGGGCACTTGTTTTAGCGCCCTATGATGCCGCTCTAAAGTCGTTGCGTGCGCATGCGCGCTTAATTCACAGCTATCAGTGCGATTTACAAAATGACGATCGCACTGCGGCGTTGGTCGGTCAACTTGATGAAGGCACGGCACATCGATTGCGTGCCTTGAGTTTGCCGCACGTCTATCGCGACAATAGCCATTTAAGTCAGGCTCGCGCTGAGTTTGGCAATGCACTTAAGCAAGTAGAGTTGGCACCTATACCATTGCGCTTAAATGAGCTGGTACACGCAAATTTCCTATTGGCATACCAAGGCAAAAACGACACCGCGCTGCAGGCGCAATATGGCCGATGGCTATGTGAGCAGAGCGCACGTTTCCAACTCGCGCGTGGCACTTTCGTGTCGAAACGGATCGGCTTTGTCTCTAGTTTTTGGCGCACCTGCACGGTTGGCAGCTATTTCGCCAGCTGGATCAGCGCACTAAAAAACGCTGGGTTCGAAGTTGAGGTCTATCAGCTAGGCCCAGAGCGCGATGCACTCACGGATCGCTTGATTGGCGAAGCGAACACCGGTGCTGTGCTGACCGGCACGCTCGAGCAAAACGCTGAAACCATCGCCGGTCGTGGTCTGGACATTTTGATTTATCCAGAGCTGGGCATGGATGGCCGCACATTTGTGTTGGCCAGCCTGCGCCTTGCGCGCATCCAGCTGTGCGCATGGGGCCATCCAGTGACGAGTGGGTTACCGAGCATCGATGGCTATTTTAGCTGTGCAGCGATGGAGCCAGACGATGCCCAAAAGCATTACTGCGAGCGCCTAATTTTACTTCCGGGCTTGGGCACACGCTATCTAAAACCTAACTTGCCGGCGATTAAAACTGCGGCTGAGTTGGGCTTGCCTTTAGGCGCACGCGTGCTAGTTGCGCAGTCACCGTTTAAGTTACTGCCCGACAATGACGCCCGCATGGTGGCGTTAGCGCATGCCGCACCCACGGCACAATTCGTGCTGTTCGACACGCCCTACAGCGGCGTTAACGATGCGATCAAGCTGCGTTTAGAAACCACGTTTGATGCGCATGACCTTAATCCCGCGCGCCTGCACTGGCAACCGACGACCGATCGTGCAACATTTTTGCAAATTGCCCAGGCCTGCGACGTTGCGCTTGATAGCCTCGGCTTCAGTGGTGGCAACACCACACTCGATGCTTTGATCACCGGTTTACCCTTAGTCACCAGCCCCGGTGAATTCATGCGCGGCCGACAAAGTATGGCGATGTTGCAGGCACTTGAACTCGATCACTGTGTTGTCGATGCTGCCAACGTTGCACAGGCTGCGGCGAATTTTCTATTGCATCGGGAAACACGCAAACCCTATCGCACTGCGTTGAACAAGCACTTGGACGACTATTTGCGAGATCCCGCGCCATTGGCCGCTTTGGTCAAAGTGCTGGAAGAAATTTGTTTGCGTTGACAAACAAATTTAACTGCGGCGAGGATTGTTTTTCCGTGTCGCCTTCCGGCGAGACTTGTTTTTCCGTGTCGCCTTCCGGCGAGGATTGTTTTTCCGTGTCGCCTTCCGGCGAGGATTGTTTTTCCGTGTCGCCTTCCGGCGAGGATTGTTTTTCCGTGTCGCCTTCCGGCGAGACTTAACCGAACTTTGCGTCGTCTGAGTTAAGCTATTGTTATGAAATTACATCGCATATCGCTATCCAGCGAGACCCTGATCGTTGCCACGATTGCGTTTATGCTGGCCTTTGCTAATCACGCATTTTGGCAACGGCTAACGCTCGGGCTGGGTGCGGTTTCTGGCGCTAACTGGCTGACTTATGTCGCGGTACTTGGCATCGTTTGGGCGCTGCTCAGCTTGATATTGAGCCTGCTGACACCGCGGATCGCGCTCAAGCCAATTTTGACCCTACTGCTGGTGCTGGCGGCGGGTGCTGCGTATTTCATGGACAACTATGGCGCGATTATTGATCGCCACGCGCTACAAAGTGCCTTTGAATCAGATGCGCGCGAAAGTGCGGAATGGTTATCGCTTTCGATGCTGTGGCCGGCGATGAAAATTGCGCTGATTCCCTCGCTTTTTTTATGGTTCGGGGTTGAAGTGATCAAGCGGCCTTTTGTGTCCGCCGCGAAACGCCGGGTGGTGCTGATTG
This sequence comes from Rhodanobacteraceae bacterium, assembly GCA_031410115.1. Lineage (GTDB taxonomy): Bacteria > Pseudomonadota > Gammaproteobacteria > Xanthomonadales > SZUA-5 > JANNYA01. Next base: position 14,794 of record JANNYO010000666.1, read on the forward strand.
GCGTGTGTGCACTGCTCGTTGGCTGCCTGATTGCGATGAAGTTTCAGCCGCTCGCGTCGTTGGCGCGCAATCACGCAGAATTGCGCGATTTGCTCAACCCGCTGAACGTGATCAATGCGACGCGCACGTATTTGAAGAAAGCCGGTGCCAAGCTGCCGACGGTGATGCAGCCGATTGCTCTGGACGTAAAGCGCGGGCCGAGTTGGATGCCCAGCCCGGATCTATCAAGCGCCGGGTTATCGCCCACGGAATACGCCCGTATTCAGGCCGCACATAAACCGAGCCTTTTGGTCATCGTGGTAGGCGAATCCGCGCGCGCATCGAGTTTTGGCTTACTTAGTCGCGCCTCTGATCCAAGCGCACACGACACCACGCCTGAATTGGCGAAACTGCCCATTACCTTATTCACGCAAACCGACTCCTGCGGCACCAATACCGCGACCTCTGTGCCGTGTATGTTTTCCAATTTGGGCCGCAAAAATTACGATGAAACGCAGGCCAACAGCCAGGACAATTTGCTCGACATCTATCAGCGCGCGGGTTTTAAGGTCGAGTGGGTCGACAACAATACGGGCAGCAAAAACGTCGCACGACGCGTGACCGAGATTGATATCGCGCATCGCACCGACCCAGAATTTTGCGTTAGCGATGGCTGCCACGACGAGATTTTACTGCCGGAACTAGATTCGCGCCTCAAAACGATCCAATCCGATACTGTGCTGGTCTTGCATATGCTCGGCAGCCACGGCCCGGCCTATTTTCAGCGTTATCCAGAGCGCTTCGCGCGTTTCACCCCGATCTGCAAAAGCGTTGAGCTGCAAGATTGCACACCAGATGCGCTGAAAAACAGCTACGACAACACCATTTTGTACACCGACTTTGTGCTGGCCGAAATGATCAAACGCTTAAGCGCCGCGCAAGCGGTGCAAAGCGCACTGTTTTTTGTCTCTGATCACGGTGAATCGACCGGCGAGCACGGTTTTTTCCTGCACGGCGCGCCCTACGCCATTGCCCCGAGCGAACAAACGCGGGTGCCGATGTTTTTATGGCTGTCCCCGGAGTTTGCCGCCGCTCGAACGATTTCGCCGAGTTGTTTGGATGAAAAGCGTCACGTGCCAACGTCGCATGACAGCGTGTTTCCAATGCTGCTGCGCCTGATGGATTTGTCCACCAGCGCGTATCAGGCTGCGCTTGATCCGCTAGCGGCCTGTTATCAGGGCGCGCAACCACCGAAGTCATGACTGCGCCTGCACAAGTCTCGCGAGAGCGACACGGCCGACAAATCGTTATCGAGTATATGTATCAAGCGCTGGCATTGGCCGAACAGGCGTATCAAGTCAATGAAGTACCAATCGGCGCAATTGTGGTGGCGAATGGCGCGGTGATTGGGCGCGGCTACAACCAAGTGCGCAGCCTGCAAGACCCGAGCGCCCACGCGGAAATTTTGGCGCTGCGTCAGGCTGCTTTGCAGCAAAAAAATTATCGTTTGACCGATGCAACCTTGTTTTGCACGCTTGAGCCCTGCGCAATGTGCGTCGGCGCGTTGGTGCATGCGCGTGTACAAACGCTTATTTTTGCCGCCCCAGAGCCTAAAACCGGCGCGTGCGGCAGCGCTTTCGATTTATTGAGCGATCCGGCGCACAACCATCAAATACGCCTCGAAAAAGGCGTGCTTGCGACGCAATCTGCGGCGCTTTTGCAGCGTTTTTTTGCGACTAAACGCTAAGTCTCGCCGTTAGGCGACACGGAAAAACAAGTCTCGCCGTTAGGCGACACGGAAAAACAAGTCTCGCCGTTAGGCGACACGGAAAAACAAGTCTCGCCCAGAGGCGACACGGAAAAACAAGTCTCGCCCAGAGGCGACACGGAAAAACAAGTCTCGCCCAGAGGCGACACGGAAAAACAAGTCTCGCCCAGAGCCGGAACGGAAAAACATGTCTCGCTTAAGCCGACCAAGATACCGTTTGGCGATATTTCGCGCGAAAAAGGCCCGGCGGCAGGTGCCTACCGGAGCGCAGCTTTATAATTGGCAGGGTCTCGCCAAATTCGCTCATTTCCATGTATGTCACCGCCTCACTATCGGTTTCGCTGCTGATTTCGACCGCGATTTTGCCGGCGCGGAAGCGGTAGCCAAAATTAAACACCGACATCATTTCCATCGGCATCACCGACGCTTTTACATTGTGGATCTGGCGCACTTCGGCATTGACCAAACGATACGCCGATATTTCCAGCATCGATAGCGCGCTTAGGTTTGGATCTGTGCTGGCAATTTGGTGCAGCAACACGTCAATCCAAAACCCGGGCAAGATCACCGCGCGCGCACTGTCGCCAACTTGCTCAATGCGCGTAGGTAGAATTTGCGCCAGTAAAATCAGCGGCGTGCTGGTGGCAATTTCTAAATCAGCCTGCCAGCGCCCTTGGCTGTGTAAGCCCGTGCTGCGCGGATCCGCACGCAGGGTTTCCCAGCCGTTTTCCTGCTGCTCTGCATGTGCCAAATTTTCAGCGTCGCACTGCAACGGTTCCATCTGGCGTGGCGTGGCGTCGTCGATCGCATCGCTACTGTTGATCAATCCAGACTGCGCCGCTTGCAAATTCGGTGCTAATGCGTTCATCAGCGCGGTGACATGAAAGGCAAGTCTGGACATGGTGGTTTCTCGAGCTGTTAGCGGGCCTGTCTGCAAAAACGCCAACTGCGAAAAAACCGTATCAACGCAATTTGGCCCGGCGAAAATAAATTTCGCCGGGCGGGTCGTGTACGGTCCAAAAAAGCCTTTAAAAACAGGCGCTTTGAGGATTATCCAAAGATTGTAACGAGTTGTTGCGATGCAAATTATTTTTAACGAGCAGCAAAAAAAACTTTACTCACCCCGTCACGTCGCCACGCCTCGTCGTCCCCGCGTAGGCGGGGACCAAGTGGCTTTTCGAAACCAATCAATTCACCGTATTGGCAAAACTTGCGCTCAACACGCCCGACCCAACCGGCTGCACACCCCGGCGTAATCGCATTGATGGCAGGGTTTGCCCAAACTGCGTCGCGACCAGCGTTGCCACCACGGCATTGTTGGTGCCACTGGTGATATTCACGGTCACGGTGCCGGCGGCGTAGCTGGTGTTGATGCCAAACGCGGTGCTGGCTGTGGTGCCAAATTGGCTACTGAATACCGATGCCTGCTGCTGCACTTTGCCTTCGACATAGCGATAGCGAATCAATTCCAAAACATTGCCGGTGCTGTTGCGATGCACAATGGCATCAACCCAGGTGCTGGCGTCGACCGCTGCGCGTACGGTGTTGTTTTTATCCAACAGCGGCGTTGTGGCTTCCACTTTGGCAACCAGCGCGTCGTTCGTGCTCAATTGCAGGTTGACCACAGCCTGCATCGTGCCGCTGCTGTTTAAGCCAATGCTGCTGGGGTTATAGAACAAACGCGTCCATTCACTGCCGGTTGGTGCAGGTGTTACCAGCTGAAGGTTGCAGTTGACCTCAGAAATCGGTGGGTCTTCGATCAGGTCGCATTCGGCATGGGCGTAGGCGGAAACGAGTAGGGTCAGGGCGATCAGTGCTTTCATAAATAATCCTTAAGGGGGGTGAGCCCTCAAGAACGCCACATATTAAATTTTCGTATCGAAGCGCCTGCACTTTTGTTTATATTTGATTCACAATTCTTTACTTAGTCGCAATAGCTGTTGGCCTGTTTTTAATAAGCAGTGCGTGCAAATGCGAATCACGGCTATTAACGCGGGCCAACTGCGTGAGCCAACTTTCGCCACTGGCAAAAGCCTGAGGCGGATCGCTGAGTGCGCCCCGCCACGCCCGCAATTCCGTGATGGTGGGCTCTTCAAGCTGCTCAAACAAGTCGGGTGAGGCCGCGAGCGCTCTCGCCTCGTTTAATTTTCGCTCCGAACTCAACACTCTCAAAAGCGCAATTTTTGCGTACGCAACCGACGTTGGCGTGAGCGACTCACGTCCTCGCCAGACGTCATGCGCCAATTTTCTGGATAAAGAATCGATCGCAATTTGATTTGTGCCGGCCAGCAAGCGATTCATGGTGATCGTAAAGCGGACGTTTTCGCTCAAGCTTCGCCAACGCAAAAGTTCATCGTAAACTGCTATTGCTTCTTTATCTTGATGGCTTCTCACCAACGCAAGAGCCCGCGTATTCCAAAATGGCAATGCGCGCAAATTTTCTTCGCCTAAATTTGTTCCTGCTGACTTAATGAGATCAGCCGTAACTAAGAGCCCTTTTGCGTCCTCTTTATTTGCCAAATACGCCAGGGCTAGGCTTTGCAACACGGACAGGTGCTCCATGGCAGTTAAGTCCTTGCGTACGCTTGCTGCGACGAGCATTTCAATCGATGAGGGATAATTTTTCAAGCTGGTAAACGCCCGCGCCCGCAGCCGAATCAACGAGGCGGGAAGTGGTTTGACATCCGTGAACGCCAAAACACGTTTGGGATCGGTGTCTACCAGGGTTTGCCCGACGTAACCGATAAAAATGAGTTTCTGCTGCGCTGTGGCATTGTGAATGGTTTTCGCTAACTGCGCGTTGATCGCTTTCAGACGCGGAAAGTCCGCTTCAATATTCGCCAAATTCGCCTGCAGCAGCAAAAGCTGGCGGTTGTCATCCGCCGAATAGCGTGCGCGATGTTGATCTAAAACCGCGAGAAAGCGCTGGGCTTGCGCTAGTTCACCTAGACCTAACGCGGCTTTAATCAAGGCAAAGGCAGCACTTGGGTCGTCGATGAATTCGGAGCGCGTGATTTGCAAATCGATCGCGTCTAAAACAATGCCGGATAGGTCTTTTTTATTGATTGCCGTCGGGCTAGCGGCGCGAAACAAATCAAGCAAAAAGGTGTTCAGGTTTTGCGCCTTGTCGCGCTCTTTGGTGGCGGCATCGCGCGCGACTAGCGCGGCTTCGCGTGCCGCATTTAATGCCGAATCGCGCAACAGCAATTGCAGCGTCAGTGCCAGCATGGCGATAACCGCCAGTGCGGCAAGGCTAGATGGCAGCCAATGCCGGGTCAAAAATTTGCGCGCTTGATACGACTTGCTTTGCCCAGCGGCCAATACCGGGCGGCCGTCTAGATAGGCCTGTAAGTCGCGCGCGAATTCGGCGGCGGTGGCATAGCGCTCGGCCGGATTTTTGCGCAGCGCATACATAACGATGCGATCCAGTTCCCCAGCCAGCAGCCGCTGCAACTGCGTGTGCTTGTCCAAACCACAGGCTTTGGCATGGCTGGGGCTGACGGCCCGGCTTGGAATTTCCGGCGCGCGATGCAAGATGCATTCTTGAATCTGTGCCGGTGCCAAGCCCTCGAGGTCGTAAGCCGGCGCACCGGTGAGCAATTCGTACAGCAAAATGCCCATCTGATAAATGTCAGTAGCAACCGTGGTGCGCTCGCCGGTGTATTGCTCGGGTGCAACCGAGCCGACCGAGAAAAAGCGCTGTGCAGTGGCGGTTTTTTGCGTATCGCCGGTGCTTTTGGCAATGCCAAAATCCAGTAATTTCGGCACGCCTTCGCGCGTCACCATCACGTTACTGGACTTCAAATCCCGGTGCACTACCAAATGTTGGTGCGCATGCGCCACCGCTTCCAACACTTTGATCACTAGGGCAACCCGTGCGCGCACCGGCAGCTGATGGTTTGTGCACCACTGCGTCAAATTCACGCCATCGACATATTCCATCGCGATCCAGGGCAAATCCCCGTCGCCATGATTCGCATCGATCATGCGCGCGATAAACGGGTGGTTCATCGTCGCGATCATTTTCTGCTCAAGCTGAAAACGCAGCCGCGCATGCTCGTTGCCGATGTCAAAGCGCAAAATCTTCAGCGCCACTTCCTGCACCGCCGCACCGGCGCTGCGCGTGGCAAGCCATACTTCCCCCATGCCGCCGCGTCCAAGCGGGCGAATCAGCTGGAAACCACCGACTGCTTTGGGCGCGGCAACGCTCAGCTCAGTGGCAATACTGCGCAGCGCATGCAGATTGGGCTCGGCTAAAATCGGCGCTTTCTCGGCGTCCAGCAATCGCGTTAACGCCGCCGCCATCGCCGCGTCGCGGCCGGCAAGCTCAACAATAAACGCGCCACGGCTTGCGGTATCTAGATCGACCGCTTGATCAAATAGTGTGGTTAATTTCATCGCGTTGCTGCGTGCATGCCACTTATTTGCATACTAGGTACGCATTTCCTCAGATAAAAACGCCCGCGAAAACCGCCACATGCGGTTCGCTGTTGCCGTTGAAACGCCCAATTGCACCGCGCTTTGCTCAATGCCATAGCCCAGGAAGTAGCGCAATTCCACCAAGCGCGCGTAGCTAGGCTCTTGCTGTTCAAGCTTACTCAAAGCGGCATCTAGGGCAATCCAATCAACATCTTTGAAATCAAATTCGTTGACATCAACATCTTCAACTTTGGCTTCGTCGTAGCGAATAAAGTGCACCTCGCCGCCACGCTTCATCCGCCCGCGCTGCCGTAGATGGTCGACAATCAGATTGCGCAGCATATGCGCCATAAAACTCATGAAATGGTATTTGTTGGCGAATTGATTTTTATTGTCGACCGGATTGACGCCAATGCGCATTTTGATAAACGCTTCGTTCGCAAGCTCGGTCGCCTGCAGTGTGACGCGCGAATTATTGCTCAGCTGTTCCTGCGCTAGGCCGCGCAGAATCGGGTAAATGGTTTGCATCAATTCGGGTTCTACCGATAAATCTCCGGCATTCCACTTTGCAATGGATTGCGTCAATCCTTGAATCATTGGCGTCTGCACGATTTATATCCTTTGGCCGCACGCCGCCATTCTAATGCCGGGTTTGGCTAAGTCGACAAATAAATCACCCCACGCTACAGAGATTTGCAGTTGCTCGCCCGATTGCGCAAAAGCTGCGGTATCGTTGCCAGATGACGACCGATGAAATGACTGATTTAGCACGCGCGCATTGGCTAGTATTCCTACGCGCCCCGGGCTTGAGTGCCGCCAAGCGGCGGGCAATGTTTGACACTTTGGGCAGTATTGAGGCGGTGATAAATATCACCGAGCCCCAGGCGCGCGCGCTACGGGTGGGGCCGGAATCGATGGCAGCGCTCAAACGCCCGGCGCAACGCATGATTGACGCAGATTTGCTCTGGCTCAGTGCCGGGCAGCGCGGCCTGATTGCGATCGGAGATGCGGGTTATCCAGCACTACTGGCGCGCGCGCCCGATGCGCCGGTGGCTATTTTTGTCGAGGGCGCGGTTGAACGTTTGGCGCTGCCAACGATTGCCGTTGTCGGTAGCCGGGGTGCAACCAAGCAGGGTAGCGATTTCGCACAAGCGCTGGCGGCGGCGTTCAGCGCATCCGGCCTGACGGTGGTCAGTGGCTTGGCATTGGGTATTGATACCAGCGCGCACCTGGGCGCACTGGTCGGCCCCGGCAGCACCGCCGCCGTGCTGGCAACCGGTTTAGATCGCATGTATCCCAAGCAAAACAGCGCCTTAGCCGAGCGCATTGTTGGCGAAGGCGGCGTTTTGATTACTGAAATGCCGCTCGGCACCGCACCTTTGCCCGCACTGTTTCCGCAGCGCAACCGCATTATTTCCGGCTTGAGTTTAGGCGTGGTCGTGGTCGAAGCCAGCGTGCAGTCCGGCTCGCTGGTCACCGCGCGCTTTGCCGGCGAACAGGGGCGCGAAGTGTTTGCCGTGCCAGGCTCCATCCACAACCCGATGGCACGCGGCTGCCATCAGCTGATCCGCCAAGGTGCCAAGCTGGTGGAATCGGCCGCTGACGTGTTGAGCGAACTGGCACCGATGATTCAAGGCGATCTCGTCGCGCTGAATGAACTGATCTCGCCGGCCAAAGCCAAACGACCCACGCGCATGGCGATGCCCGCCGATGCCACGCCCACAAATGCCAAGGCTGATACGCACGCTGCACTAGAGCCCGAAACGGCGCGCTTTTTAGATTTGATGGGCTATGACCCGGTCAATATTGATCGCCTCGTGGACTTAACCGGTTTGAGCGTGGCGCAATTGTCTGGGCAGCTCTTGCATTTAGAAATGGATGGCTACATTGAAAAACTCAGCGGTGCGCGCTACCAGCGGCGGGCTTGATTAGGTTGTAAACCAAAGAGGATCGTGATGGACGCAAAGAAAACCGCGCTTGTTACCGGCGCATCTACGAACTCGGCCATGGCGTTGAAGCGATATTGAAAATATTAGCCAATTTAACAACCGCACAGTTTCACAAGACCTACGATTATCCCAATCGCACCTTTCTACTCGATGCTTATCGCATCCAAGCAACAAACCTGCGAAGTCAAACAGACGCGATTTACATTAAATTTGCACTACGTGGTGCAGGTAAAAATCAGGTGCTGTTGGCGTCGTTTCACCTCGAAAGTTAGTTGGACGAAATTACTATGAAGTGTTTGATATGCGAAGTTGGTAACTTGATCCCGGCGCGACGAACAGAGTCATTGCGCTACAAGAATAACAATTTGGATGTTCATGGATTTTGTGTTTCCAGCTGCGACCGCTGCGAGGCATGTTTGATTACGCCCAAGCAAGCAAAGATAAATCAGCGCTTGATGGCGGACGCAGAGCGCCATGCCGACGGCGCATTGGTAGGCGAAGAAATTAGGGCAGTAAGAGCGCTAATGGGCCTAAATCGTATCGAAGCGTCTAAAGTTTTTGGCGGCGGGCCAAACGCTTTTAGCAAGTATGAACGAGGCGAAATTCATCCGTCGGTGGCGGTAAACAAACTGTTACTGCTGGCGCGTGATATTCCGGCAGTGCGGTTAAAATTGCTGATTAGCGCAGGGTTCGTTGTTGAGCAATGGCACGAGGAAAAAATCTCTTGTCCGATTGAAACCATCGGATCGGCAGCTTGGCTAGGTTCGATTGTTCTTCAACGCCCGTCGCAGGTACCGTATGAAGTCCATTAAAAACATCGCCGCTGAAGTCCGCAATCAAATTTCCCTGCTCGACATTGTCTTACTAGACTCCCACTCACAGCAAAACTTGGAAATTCAACCGGGTTTTGTCCAACAGGCACGGCACAGTGTTGACTCAAGTACCGTCGAAGCCGACGGAAAAAACGTATTTACGCCGTCCTAGATTTAGGCGTACGACTCGTCAGTGAAGTTGGCGCTATAAGGTGTGAAGTCGCGGCGCGTTTTCTGCTGACTTACGAATGTAGCAGCGATGTAACGAGTGAACAACGTGAGGCATTTAGCGACAATTTCGTTCACAACGCTTGGCCGTTTTGGCGTCAACACGTGTTTGATCTGGTTCAGCGCAGTCGCTTGCCGCGCGTTGAAGTACCGCTGTTTGGTGGATTGCGTCAGACCGAAAAGAAAAAGCCGAAGAAGCATGGCTTTGATGTTTTGCGAAAGCAAAACAAATAGCCTCAGATCGCTTTATATAACCCATGCTCTGCGATGTAATCCAACACGGCATCGGGCACCAAATAACGCGCCGAGCGGCCGGAGCTTAGCAGCGCGCGCACTTTGGTAGCGGAAATTGCCAGTTGGCTGACTTCTATGCCTGCCAAATAGCCAGCGGGTGCCGTGTTAATGCTGGCTTTCGGCATTCGGTGCGCACGCAAAAAAGCATCAACGTGATGCGGCGGTGTCGCTGCGCCAGGGCGCGTCAGCACCGCCAAATGGGCGAAATCGAGCAGGCGTTGCCAGTCTTTCCAGGTATCCAACTTCGCCAGTTGATCCGCGCCTAACAGCCACACCAATGGGCGGGTAGGGCCAATTTCGGCGCGCAATTCACGCAATGTATCAATGGTGTAGCTGGGTTTGCCCGCCTGCTGGCGCAGCAGTTCGCGCAGGTCTGCGCGCATCACGCTTTGCCCTTGCAGCGCGCGCTCCAACATTTGTGCGCGTGGTGCGGCACCGGCATTTGGCAAGCCGCGATTGGGTGGCGTTGCGGACGGCAGTAGCCACACTTCATCTGCCGCCAGGGCCTCGCCGGCCTCTAAACATACGCGCAGATGCCCCATGTGAATCGGATCAAAGGTGCCACCAAATAAAACAATAGGGCCGTTAGAAATGCTGTGTGTGGTGGCGGTTGGTTGGGTCATGTTCTAGTCTGAAAAGTCTCGCAGGAGCGGTATACAAACAAGATTCGCGGCAAACAAGTTTCCTGTTGGTTCGTTTGCGAAGGCAAACAAGTTTCCTGTTGGTTCGTTTGCCAAGGCAAATAAGTTTCCTGTTGGTTCGTTTGCCAAGGCAAACAAATCTTGCCGTGTATTTGATGGGGTTGAAGCGCCAAATGAATAAACAGTTTGCGCCTATATCTGGCGCGATAGTGTGCAATCTGTGCACCGTACAAAACTGAACGATCCTAGACGGGCAGAATTAAAAATGTTGCAGTGCAGCAATTCTCAGTCTATGCTGCACCGCAACAAGACTCGAAAAGCTCTGCGGTTAACTGCCAGCTTAGAAGACTTGTCCCAGTATTCAAATCTTTTAATCTTTTAACCTAACCAGGAGTTTCCCCATGTTTGAGCAAATGAGCAGCCAAGTCCTCACCTTTAGCAAGCAATTCACCGCTTCAATCGTCAAAGCCAACACCGTTGCCGTTGATCATTTTGAAAAAATCATCGACGTCCAGTTGAAAGGCTTCGAAGACCGCATGACCACGATGGCTGAATTGGTCGAAACCGCAGCTGTTGTGAAAAGCCCAGAAGAATTCCGTGCGTTCATGCCAAAAAGCATGTCGATGATCAAAACGGTTGCAGAAAAGAATGTTGCGATGAGCCAAGAATTGGCTGGCATCACCACCCGCACCACCGAAACTTTGGTCAATATGGTCAAGGGCCAATTTGATGTTGCTAACGACAGCATCGTCAAGGCTTCGAAAGTTGCGCTGAAGAAATAATTGCTGCGCCGCGCTTTGGCGTGGCAAACCCGGACGTGCGTAAGACGCGCCCGGTTGAAAACCTTAAACCGTCGCTTAGGAAACTGAGCGGCGGTTTTTTTTGCGCATATGCTTAACACTTACCCGAGCCATCGCAAGCCGAAAAAAAATGATCGCAGCGCGCAGCATTTTACATGTCGATATGGACGCGTTTTATGCCGCCATCGAGCAGCGTGATGCGCCTGAGCTGCGGGGAAAGCCGGTCATATTGGCACACACAGGGCCGCGCGGCGTGGTATCGACGGCAAGCTATGAAGCCCGCGTGTTCGGCGTGCACTCGGCGATGCCGACCGCACGTGCGCAAAAATTATGCCCACAGGGCATTTATATCGAACCGCGCATCAGCTATTACGCGGCGATTTCTGCAGAAATATTTGAGGTGTTCGGCCGGGTTACGCCCGAGATTGAGGGGCTGTCGCTGGACGAAGCATTTTTAGATGTGAGTGCCAGCCTAAGCCTGTTTGGCAGTGCAGTTAAAATCGGCGAATTTATCCGCGCGGAAGTATTTAAACGCGTGCAGCTCAACTGCAGCGTCGGCATTGCCCACAACAAATTACTGGCAAAAATGGCGAGCGAACTGTGCAAGCCAAACGGGCTGCTGGTTTTGCTTCCGAGTAATATTCATACCCGCTTAGATCCCCTTCCTGTCGGCAAGCTTTACACCATTGGCCGCGTTGCCAGCGAAAAGCTGGGGCAAATCGGCATCAAAACCATCGCGCAACTGCGCCTTGCGCCGGCAGCTAATGTGCGGGTGGCGCTGGGCAATCAGACCGAAGTGGCACAACAGTTTGCCGCAGGCATCGATACCCGTCCGGTGGTATCTGATCGCGCGGAAAAATCGGTAGGTGCCGAACATACCTTTGCTACCGATCTTGAGCGACTGGACAGCGCGCGCATGTGGCTGATGCGGATCACCGAAAGAGTTACCGCCCGCCTGCGTGCACATGGTTTGTGTGCCCACACGATTACGCTAAAACTGCGCGTGCCACCTTTTGAAACTTGCACTCGACAAGCACCTTTGCGCCCAGGCGGTGCAAACACCATCGCCATATTCCAGCTGGCTGATGCGCTATTGACGCAGTGGTGGCAGACGCAAAAACGCCCGCAGCTGCGGCTGTTGGGTTTAAGCGCGTCACGCTTCGAGGCACCGGAAAACGCGGCAACTGAAGATGCGACATCAGCGCCTCAGCAGGCGGACTTATTCGCAGCGACGGTGATCGAACCCGCAATGGAAGCTAAGGCACCGTCGCTCATTCCCAAGCGTTCGACCGATCTATTAAACGACGCGATAAACAACAAATTCGGTGCCCTAAGCCTGCGCCGTGCGCGTGCGTTAGCGGCCAAGGAATAGCGCCGCTTGGCGCTAGGAAATGCCCTCAAGGCTGCGGGCAACCGCGGCTATACGTTGCGATATTTCCGGCAGGCCCGCCAAAATTGCCGCCGGCCCAGGTTGCAAAATTATCGGCGACTTAATCTCAAAATTATGTCCCGATTGAATCGCGCTGAGCGCGCCGTATCCAGGCCGAGCAGCGACCTGTTCCGGGCGATATTTTTTGCCACACCAGGAACCTAAGATCAGCTGCGGATCGCGCGCGATGATTTCTTGGTCATCCGGCAGGATGCGAAATTTTGCCAAACTTTCATTCGCGCGTTCGGGAAAAATGTCCACGCCACCGGCGATGCGAATCAGCTCCGCTACCCACTGAATCGCGCTAATGCGCGGCTCATCCCATTCCTCAAAATACACCCGTGGATGGAAGGCTAGGCGCTGCGCCTGCGCTATCGCTAGGTCAATCGCCTGCTGCATTTGCGCGAGTAAAGCTTCACCGGCGGTGCGCTGCCCGACTAGGCACGCAAGCCGCAAGCAGTAGTCCAAAATGCCCTGCACCGAGCGATGATTGCTGATCCAAACTTCCACTCCGGCGGCAATCAGGGCTTTGGCAATATCGGCTTGAATATCGGAAAAGCCGATCGCCAAATCTGGCTTGAGCGCCAAAATTTGATCAATTTTCGCGGTCAAAAACGCGCTGACTTTTGGCTTCTCGCGGCGCGCTTGAGCCGGGCGTACAGTAAAGCCCGAGATGCCGACAATTCGATGCTGCTGCTGTAAGTAGTACAAAACCTCGGTCGGCTCTTCGGTCAAACATACGATGCGTTTGGGAAAGGGATCGTGGCTCATTCAGGTTGATTTGCCGAGTTGAAACCAACACTCGCCGGAGCGTTTAGGCGTGCAAGCAGATGCGCGGAGATCAGGCAAATCACCCAGCAAATCATTCCCGAATACAGCACATGACTAACAAAATGTGCGCCGCGCGCCACTTGGCCAGCACCCAAAATTGCACCGATCAGCAATACGAAAATCAATGCCCAGCGTGCCGCCCGCGGCGATACCGGGCGCAGCGCAAAACTAACCGCCAATAGCGAAAATGCGCCCGACACATGGCCGGATGGAAAGCAGCGGCCGGGGCCGCCGTCTGCGCTAAAAATCGCCCAGTGCGACAGATGCTTCGCGGTGCCGCCAAACATTGCCAAATCCCACGGGCAGCTGCTAACGCTGTAGTACTTCAATATTGAAATCGCGGCGATGCAGATCAGCATCGTCAAAAACCACCACAGCTGGGTTTTACGTGGCACCCAAAGTTTGGGAAAGAACGGGCGATAGCAGTTGACTGCAAGCACCGTAAACGCCAGGTAATAGAACAGTTTTCCACCCCGGTGCAGAACCGTTTCGGTGAGCCAGCCGTGCTTCAACGCGAAACCCTGCGTCCCGGCAAATTTTGTGCTGACCGACAAATCTAGGCCGCTCGCATCCCAGGCTAATAAAACAATGAAGCTAACGAGAATAAAGATGATCTCTTGATACTTACGCGTGTTTTTTATTCGCTTTGTGCTGCTGTCGGTCATGTTCGGCATGCTTAAAAAGAGGTGCGGGTTTCAACAATGAATTGCAGGCCACGATCTTTGGTACGCGCATCGACCGGATACGCAAGGTCGATATGCAAGGCATTGGCGCGTGCCGCGCGCAAACTGCCCAAACGCAGGCCGATGCCGACGTCGCGCAAGGTTCCGAGCGGTACCGCTGGCACGGCGGAATCGCCCCAGACCTTGCCAATATCAACAAAGGCCGCCGCACCCACCTGAAACAGCTGAAACGGTTTCCAGTCGGTGTAGTAGCGTTGCTCAAGTGTCAGTAGCGCGCGTTTGTCGCCGTATTGATAGTCAAATGGATACGCGCGCAACCCATTTTCGCCGCCCAAAATCAGCGGCGATTCTGCATCGAGCCTGCGGCCATAGTCACCGCTCAACGCGGCGTAAAAACTTAGGTTATCCGCCTGGCGAAAAAAGTACCGTGCGCTGGCGCCAATCAGCTGATTTTCGCTGCGTGCGCCGATGCGGCCCTGCGTGTAGGCACTGAGGAACAAGCGTTCTTTCTGGCGAATGCGCAGGCCGTCTGACACTTGCGCAGACAATAGGCTTTGCGTTCGATCGCTACCGAGTGCCTTCAAACTCTGCCCAAGCTCAATCGCATAATGCACGCCAAATTCTTGATCTTCGGTGCGGCCAATTTGATCCTGATTAAAAGTCGTGTCGAAGTTGTCTTGCACGCCCTCGATGCGCGCATACGGATACACCAATTTGCGATCATTCGGGATCGCAAGCGTTGAGCCCGCGAGCGCGGAAAAATCCTGGCGTTCAAAGCGCGCACCAAAAAAGTAACGCGTCGTCCAACTTCCAAGCAGGCCATTAGAAAAGCCAAATCCAAGATCAGCTCGCTGCGTTTTTTGACGGTAGCGATCGATCTCGGTGCCGAACACCGAGCGGGTGATTTCGCCATCGAAATCAGTGGCAGCAGCGAGCGCTTGCCAGCGGCTGTCGAGGGCAAAAAACGGCCGTTCGATTCGGATGTCGGCGCTATGGCCATCCGAGTTATCGGAAAGCGCTGCATCTAATGTCCAGCGCCCAAACCCGACGTTCGGATCGTGATAGCCCAAGGTGCGGGCGTCCCGGTTGCGATCTTTACGCTGGCTAAACTCCAACACTTTGCCTAAGCCGAGAAAATTATTGTCTTCGACGCCAAAAGAAGTGGCGTTCTTGCCACCTTTGCGGCCAAAGGTCAGCGTTGGGCTGAGCGTCCAAACATCGCGGGTGCTGATCCGCACATCAACAAAACCGGGGGAATAACATTCCGGCGTCAAGACCGGTTCACGCAAATAGCGCAAACGGCGCAGGTTGCGCGCCGTTTCTTCTAAAACACGCTTGCTATAAATTTCGCCCTCGGCAAATAGTAGTTGCGCGCGCAGTGCGGCGGTTTTTGTTTTGATATGCAACCGATTCACCAAGCCATACAGGTGGTTATTTTCGCTGGTTTTTGTCGCATCGAATATGTCGCCGGGGGCAAAGCGAATATGGCGGATGCGCACGCCTTCAGCTTCCAATTCAGCCGTGCTGGGCAGCACAGCTGCACATTGCTCCGTTTCAGTTAGCGCCTCTTGTGCAAGGACTGTGTGCGGCGAAGCGGCAAGGCTCAGCAATAGGCAATAAATGAAAGCACGCGGCATAGCAGGTACTTCCGAATGGGCGGTGCGCAGTTTGGCAATAAAGCGGAGAGCGGTTGTTAATGGTGGGCCAGAAAACGCGTTTTTATTCAATATTCAGAACGTCAGTTCGGTCAAAATCGCCTTGACCGCAGCCATGCCCTGCTCCAAATTTGCGAAAATTTCGGTCATGGTAATTTCGCTTTGGTCGCCACAACCGGCGGCCCAATTTGCCACTACAGCGATGCAGCCGTAGGCGATTCTCGCTTCGCGCGCAAGGGCTGCCTCGGGCATACCGGTCATGCCAACGAGATCACAGCCATCACGCTTCATCCGACTGATCTCAGCTTTGGTTTCCAAGCGAGGGCCTTCGGTGCAGCCATAGCAGCCAAACGCGAGTGCGGGTATGGCGGCTTTTTGCGCTGCCGCGGCCAATGCATGGCGTAACTCGGCGCTGTAGGGCTCGGTGAAATCAATGTGCTCGACTTTGCTGTCGGGCATATCGGAAAAACTGCTTAAGCGTGCGTGGGTGTAATCGATCAGCTGATCGCAAATTGAAATCGCCTTCGGCCCCATGTC
>JANNYO010000667.1:0-7052 GCA_031410115.1 Rhodanobacteraceae bacterium
ATTTTTTGCCGCTGAAATGATCACTTCGTCTATGGCTGGACGTGCGTGCGCGATACCAGAGCGCTTGCTGCGCGCGGTGGCATTGGCTGGCCGGGCATACGACGTTCCGCCAAAAAGCGTGTGGCAATCCAATCTAGCCTAGATTTTTTGTCAACGGTGCGGCCACTTGCGCGTTGGTTGCTGGATGAAAAAACGTTTTTGCTTGTTATCCATTGCACTGAGCGCATTCGCCCTAAGCTCACACGCGCGTGCCGCCACCGGCTGTGAAGCTTTGCCTGGGCCGGTGACGCCGCATGTGCTTTGGCCCCAAGTCTGGCAGGCGCTCACCGACCAATCGAGCTGCACGCAAAACTGTCACATTGGCGGTAATCCGAGTGCTGATCTTGATTTGAGTTCGCCGACCATTTCGATCTATTTTTTAGTTAGCCAAGACAGTTCGCAAAGCCCGGAAAAACGCGTGATCGCGGGCAATGCGAAACGCAGCTTGTTTTTTAATAAGATAAATTGCGCCAGCCCCGGCGTTGGCAATCGCATGCCGCCCGGCGGGCATGTGCCAACCGCGCTGCAGGCGCTTATTTATGACTGGATCGAACAGGGTGCGTATGGCGAAAACCCGGACGACCCAGTCGCGCGCGACTTTCTATTTAAAGACGGCGCGGAATCGGAGCGAAGATAGCCGTCGGGTAAATGCGCAACAGATTGCTAGCTATTTATTTCCTGCGCACATTTTTCCAAAATACAAATCGAGCCATCGACGACAGCGACATCAACACGCGTCAAGCTTTGCCCACGACACGGGCCGCCGATGCATTCGCCGTTTTCCGGCTTAAATGACGCACCGTGTGCCGCGCACACCAGTTGGCCTAGGCTGAGCAAAAACTTACCCGGCGCCCAATTGAGCGCACGCCCCGCATGCGGGCACATGTTTTGATAAACGTAAGCCTGATCACCATAACGAATCACGATCAGTGAATCCCCGGCATGCGTGACTTCAATCGCACCCGCATCGGGAATATCGCTCAGCGCACATAGGCGTGCGCTGCTTCTGGTTTCGCTCAAACCCAACGGCGCAATCAATCCAACACCACCAGGGTGACCACGATATTGCCGCGCGTTGCGACCGAATATGGGCAGACTTCGTGGGCGGCTGCGACCAAGGCTTCAGCGTCGGTGCGCGATAGCTCAGGAATTCGTACATTGAGTGTGACCGCCAAGCCCAAGCCACCGGCTTCTTTCATGCCGATGGATACTTCGGCGTTGACCTCAACATGTGCGATCGGGCGTTTTTGCAGCTTTGCCACATGCGCCACAGCGCCGCCAAAACAGGCGGAATAGCCGCAGGCAAAAAGTTGCTCAGGGTTGGTAGCACCCGGTTTGCCCAAGCCACCCATGCTTTTAGGCATCGAAAGCGCCAAATCAATTACGCCATCGCTGGATTTGGTGTGGCCATCACGGCCTTCGCTGGACGTGGCGTGTGCGGTGTATAAAATTTTCATTTCGAACCTTGTTTGGATGGGAACGACAGAATAGGCGCAGTGGCGGCTGAAGTCGAATTGTGAATTGGGCGCGCGCGACCCGCTTGCATTTACCTCAAGTCGTTCGTTAAGTTAGTCGGCTTAGCTGTTGATTTATAAGTGAATTTAATGCAAACAAAGATCAATGCCGGGGCGCTGTTGACGACGCTTATGGCGCTAGCCTGCCTCGGCACGGCTTTTGCGGGTAACTGGTTTGCGGCAACGCCGAAACCCAATGAGCGCGCGATCAACGCCCTGTACGCCCAAATTGACGAGGCAACTAGCGGCTTTCAAGCGGGCCTTGAACTCAAACGCTCGGGCAACGGAAAGGCCGGGCTTGCCAAATTGGACTTGGCATTAAACGCGCTGAACAGTGCTGCCAATACTTGCGCGGCGAGTTTGGGATGTGAAATCACGCGGTTTTTCAGCGCCTATCAGTCGTTGCTAAAACTTCAAGCCAGCGCTTTGGGTGCGGCGGAATTGGACGACGTTGCCGCTGAAGAAGTGCAAATAGAAGACGGGCGCGAACGCTTAATCGGCGCGAACTTGCCGCAGATGCATAAAGCGCTCACGCTGTTAAAAGGCCGTCGTTTGAAAGACGTGATCACCCTCAATGAACCGGTGAAAGCGGCGTTGGACGAATGGCTAACGTGGCTGCGTCCACAGCTGATTGAAACTTACAAAAACTACGCCTACATGCGACCGCTGATGCTGCCCGAATATGAAAAAGCCGGCCTGCCCGAGGCGCTGCTGTTTGGCATTTTGGCAAAGGAATCTTTTGGGCGCGTACATTCTTTATCCAAAGCCGGTGCCGCCGGGCCGCTGCAATTCATGCAGGCCACTGGCCTGCGCTATGGCCTGGGCTTGGAAAATGGTTTTGATATGCGTTTTGATCCACAAGCGGCGGCGCGCGCGAATGTCGGCTATATCAACGAGCAGCTGGCTAAGCTCAATAATGATTTAGAGCTGACTTTGGCCGCCTACAACGGCGGTGAAGGCCGGGTAGGGCGGCTGCATACGCAGTATAAAAAAGGCTTCTGGAACGACGACGTGTATTTTTCACTGCCACAAGAAACCCGTGATTACGTGCCGAAAGTTCTGGCCGCCGCCTATCTGTTTTTGCACCCAGAAGAATTCAATCTGAAGTTCCCAGAAGTGAACGGCGCAACGATTGAAAGTGAAATCAATAACGCCATGAGCTTAAGCGAACTGAGCATTTGCCTTGGTCAAGAGGGCCGCGAAGATGGCTGGTTTCGCACGCTGCGCAATTTAAATCCGCGTATCCGTCCAGACAACCGCATGGCCCCGGGCACCAAAGTCAAAATGCCACAGGCGGCGATGGTGGCGTACCGCGGGCACTGCGATGACGTCAAATTTATGGCGCGCATCGCCAGTTTGCATGAAGCGCGCAATCCAACCGGTGCTGGCTATCTTGCGTATGTGGTGCAAAAAGGCGACACGCTTGCTGCCATTGCCAAGCGCACCACCTGCAGCAATGTTGCCGCTCTGGCGAACTTAAACGCGATTGCCGCGCCACAATTTGCCCTCAAACTCGGTCAGCGAATCAAGGTTCCCGCCTGCTCTTGAAGCGAACATGGCCTAACTCATTCGGTAACGTAACCAAGCGCCAACATTGACCAACACGCGCAGCGGCCATGCCGTTTGCGCGGCGTCAAATTTTTCAAAGTAGCGCAGCATGCCGCGATATTTTGCGTGCGCCACCAAGTCCGGCACGGCAGCGCTTGACGTGCCTTTGTCGTGCACCACACGCACCCGGGTATCGACCAAAACCCGCAGCTGTAATTGCCGCACCCGGCGGCACAAATCCAAATCTTCGCAGTGCAAAAAATAGCCTTCGTCGAAACCGTTGAGCGCCTCCAGCAGCGATTTGCGCATCAGCATTAGCGCGCCCGAACAGGCTTCAACCGCAACGATGCCCGGCACCGCCGGCGGCTTGATGTGAATCCCCACAGCACGCCAACCCAGCGCTTGCGCAATCGCCCGTTTTGGCGTGGGATCACGGCGCAAACTTTGCACTTGCGCGCTACCGTCTGAATTTAGCAATTGCGCCGAAACCACGCCCGCGTCGGCAAATTCTGCCTGCACCGCGAGCAGGGCCGCGACGACTTGCGTGGCCAAAACACAGTCTGGATTTAACAGCAAAACGTGCTCAGCCGTAGCCGCGCGCCAACCCTGATTGGCCGCCGTGGCAAAGCCTACATTGACCGGATTTTCCACGCGCACAACGCGCGGGTGCGGTGCGATTGCGGCTAGGCTGTGATCGGTTGAGGCGTTATCAACAACGATGACAATGCCAACCGCGTCAGCCGCCAATGCCGAGGCCACCGCACGCCTCAGCCAGTCGCCAGAATTGAAGGCGACGATGACGATGTCGGCGTGCAGGGGCTGACTCAAGCTTTCCTAGCGATCACAAAACAGGCGCAGCCACTCGGATTCCACAAGCCCAACCCGCGCCACTTCCGCACCCATAAACGCTGCGATTCGCTGCGCGTGCATTGGTTTTAACTCTGCAACCCATTCAACAATTTGCCCAGCCTCCTTTTCAGATGCCTCGGTTTGAAAAACACGTTGTCCTGCAGCGGTTTCAACCCACTCATTCGCACCGGGTTTGAACCTTGCCATCCAAAGCCCATTGCGAATTTTCCCGCCTGCGGCCAATGCCAGCATTTTTCCGTCGACCTCAACTGCAACACCGAAACGCTTACCTTGCTTACCAAGCTTCGCATCCTCTTTGAGCTGCCAAAACGGAAAGTTTTCGGGTTTTGTCAATCTTTGGCTATCGCACATCGGCATTAAGCAAACGCTATAACTCCACGAATCGGCTGTTTTGGGTTTGTGACGAACAACGGTGCCGAAATTCAATTTGCGTCCCGCATCGCCATACTGGGTGCGGTTACTAAACAGCGCCGCCAAATTTTCTGAGCCGGGCTGAACAGCGTTGGCAAGCATAGCCTCGAAGTCTTTCAGAACACTAGGTTTGACTTTATGAAAGCCATTTTTTTTGAGCTCTTTCGCCTCGGCCCATCCGCGTTCGTCCACGGCTAGCCCAGCTGCGCCGCCCAAAAGAAATTGCTTAAAGACCGGCTTTGCATCGACATCTTGCTCTTGCTTTGACTTCCATCTCGCCGGAGGCTCGTCGAACTCTTTCGATTCGATCGTCGCGCGAGTAACTTCAGTTAGATTGGTCGCGCCGGGCCATGCATCCTCTAAAATAGCTCGAATCTCATCGCTCAACAGCTCCGGCAACTCATCAAAGGCTTCGTTGCCACCCAGAGTCAATGCGCGATGCAGCAAGAAAGCCCCATCTAATTTGCCGCTAAATTTGTCAAGCAAGCGCTTGGTGTTTTTCCGAACCGATGCCAAACCATGCAGGGCAAAGGCAGGCAAGATGCCGTGATGTAGCCCCGCGAATTCAGCAATAATACGTTCTGCGAGCTTTGCTTCCGAGACTTCGTACTTTTTATCGTCAGGCGGGCGCCCAACGCCTCCTGGTTTTCCGAAAATAGATATTCGGGTTGCCCGGGCGATCAAATGCAGGCGTTGTTCGGCGACCTCAACTTGGCATGATTTCGCTTTGAGGTTTTTTAAAAGAGCATCCAGTACGACATGCAAATTTGGCCTATCTGTGTAAATCGCACACAGACGGACATGATGCGGCGATTGTGCTTGCCCGGCGCTGATCAATTCCGCCAGCAACTTGGAAACACCGTCCCCATCGTCGCCGAACAAGTCCCAATCCAAAATTACAATATCGGCGCGTTCACAGAGCTTATAAAGCACGGACGTCTTGTCCGTTTTAAAGTCCTTCAGTGGCTCGTAAAGAGCGCAAACAATTCCCTCGTTGGCGAAGCTCTCCATCAATGGTCTTGGACGGCAATCCGTTTGTGTAGGCGCTATCGGCAGCAAATTTTTCTCTGTCGAAATAGTTGCAACTTCAAGTTCATCTTCGCTTTCAGGGTCTGTTGCTTGGGGTTTTAGTCCACCTAGCAAGCTCGAAGATACGGCTGGTGCGACTTCCGTGGGCCTACCTTCGCTGTAAATCTTGTCGTCAACGAAAACAACACTCTGAAGATAGCTCTTCGCAGATTGGGTGACAAAATCATTAAGAGCGGTCATGGAATGAGCTTCAAGTTGGGAATCTGAATATGAAAGGCCGCGCCAAACCCAGCGGACGGCGTTTCGATGGCGAGTCGCATGTGTTCAGCGCTGAGCGCTCGTGCAGAAATAAACAGGCCCAGACCACGCCCGCCGGGCTTGCGACTGAAACCGCGCTCAAAAATATGTTCGTGATCGCGCACTTCAATCGACACGCCGTTGTTGGCAATGATGAGTGCGCCTGAGGTCGCATCCAAGCGAATTACTCGCTCGGTTTTTACCGACGAAACCCAATACATCGCGTTATCGATAATGTTGATCAGAGCGGGATAAAGCGTCGACGGGAAACACTCGACTTGCGCTGCCATAAACGATTCGGTCCATTCCAGCTTGACCTTATGGCGCACAAACCGATTCGCGAACAGGTCACGAATGTAGTTGCGCATGCTGCTTCCGGAAATCGCAATCGCTTTCCGGTACAGCCGCCGCTGCAACGGCGTGAACAAGTTGAGATGCCCATCCAAGTGCTCAAAGCTGGTCTTGATCGACTCATAAATCGGGCGCAGTGCTTCGGCTTTTCGGGAAATTTGTCCTAGCTCTTGCACGTTTCGGCGCACCTGCTTGATGGCGGCGGCAAACTCATGGTTGATGATGGCCACGGCCAAGCCTAGCTGCACCATCTCGAAATCTTGGTCGGCCTGATCTTCCAGCGCCAGCATACGTTCCTCAAGCGCTTCCATCATCTCCGCTGGCTGCGCACCGTCCGAGCCGCGCAAATTTTCCGCAAGTGACGACAGCATATCGCGCGCCGCCATCAGCCCATCGCGATGACGGGTTTCGATGTCGGTCAACTGGGTTTCCCACTTTGACCGTAACGCCTCAACCTGCTCGTCAGTCAAATCTTGAATCGGCGTACGGTTCATATCGGCCTGGATGCTTCGAATCGTTTCATCCAGTGCAAGCCGCGCTTTTTCGGTAATTGAGCTGACGGTTTTCGAGGTATCCGCCGCACTTTGTCTAGCCATTGCCGAGGCTGATTCCAGCTGCTTTCGACGCTCTGCCGCCAACGCTCGAATGCGCTCTTCCAGTCGCTTACGCTGGTCGATATAAATTTTTGCCTGCTTCGCCACCGCACCCAGCGTTGCCGTCACTTCGTGCTCAAAGGGCGTAAACACCTCTGCCTCGAGCCTAGCGTTTTCGGCGACATAGGACTCCCAACTCGACGTCAGCGCTTTGGTTAGCGCAACACCCGCCGGCTTTTTACGCTGATAGTCGCGCCGAAGTTCAGCCAGTGAATTCGTTGCTTCCTGCTCGGCCCGAATCAGGCTGGCTGCGGCTTTATCTGGGTCCGCAATTTTGGACACCGCCTGCATCTTCAGTTGGGTTTGGCTGCGCAACGTACTAACTTGCGACTCGGGCAGT
>JANNYO010000668.1:0-20385 GCA_031410115.1 Rhodanobacteraceae bacterium
ATGCGGTGTCGGCCTCGGCGGCTTCGGCGCGCAATGACGCGCGTGAAGGCAGCGCCCTGCCGACGCGTTTGACCCGCGCCGTGCTTGCACTTGGGCAGGGCGAAGACCAGCAGATTTGGATCGGTCATCAGCGCGGGCTGACCCGCTACTCGCCAAGCACAAAGCAGTTTCGCCACTGGGCGCGCAACAGTCCTGGGGAAATCGTTGATTTGCTGATACCCAATCAGCACGGCGGCGTATGGCTTGCCAGGCAGCGATCTGAGCTATTTGAACTCGATTTGAACCTAACGATTTTAACACACGCAAATAGCGGCATTACCGGCGGTGATATCGAGCAGTTGGCGGTTGTCGACAATACGATTTTATTGGCGGGCATTGGCGGATTGCGCGAACTGAAAAAAGTGGCCGGCGCGCAGTTACGCATTGCCCGCCAACCCATCACGGAACCGGTTTATGCCTTTGCGCAGTGCGGCGATACCCTGTGGGTGGCGCTGGCAAATCAACTTGTAGCCCTGAACTCAGCCACGTTTGTGATCCAGCGAAAGCGTGCCAGACCCGCCGGATTAGCCGGTGACATTGGTGGCATGGCCTGCGCTGCTGGGGCATTGTGGATGGCAGGCCCAGGTGGACTTTGGCGGCTGAACGTGGCCAGTGACAGGGTGCAGCGCATCACTGAAGGCATTGGCCAAATTGAGCTAAGCGAATATCCATTTCAATCGCTCGACCAGGCGTTTTTAATCGGCTCGACGAACGGTTTGCTGCGCTTTGAACCCACGCTGGAACCTGAAGCTGCAACGCCGTTCCCACTTTGGCTGGTTGACCCACACACCGGGCAGCCGCTGCCAGATCGCATCACGTTGCCGTGGCGAAATCCACTATTTTCCATCGAAGCGCATGCGCTCAGCTACATCGCACCGGCTGAGGTGCAATTTCAGTTTCAGCTCAATCAGCAGGGATCAAATTCGCCGCTTGTGGCAAAATTTTCCAGTGGGCGCGGCTTTAATTTTTCCGGCTTAGCGCCTGGGGAATATCAACTGACTGCGAGCGCCCGAAACAATGCAGGATTGTTGGTCAGCGCGCCTGCAATCGCCATTTCCCTGCCCGCACCGCCGTGGCTTCGGTGGTATTCGATACTTGCCGCGTCCGCGCTAATGCTGTTGGTTGTTGGCATGATCAGCGCATGGCTAACCAAGCGTCGGCTGCAGCGTAAAATCCGCCAAAATTTGCGGTTAGACGCGCTGACCCACAGCCAACAAATAGCGCTCGCGCGCACCGAAACGCTGGGTTACATCAGCCACGAAATGCGCAACTTGCTGAATGGCGTAACCGGTAATGCGGAATTGTTACAGCGTGGTGTCGATGCCGATCATCAGCTCAAACTAACCGCGCGCATTGTGCAATCGGGCGAGGCCTTAGCGCAGCTGCTAGACGACGCGCTCGATCACACGCAACTGGTGGTGCGGCGCTTAGAAATTCATCCGGCTGCATTCGATTTAGCCGAGCTTTTGTACGATGCCATCGACACGCAAACCGCCATCGCAAAAGCCAAAGGCCTGCATTTAGCGAGCGAATTTTTTGATGTCGAACGCAGCTGCGAAAGTGATGCCGGGCGGTTGCGCCAAATTTTGGTTAATTTACTCAGCAATGCGGTGAAATTCACCGACCATGGATGGGTGCGTCTAGTCGCACGCTACCAGGATGGCGAGCTGCACGTCAGCGTTTCCGATAGCGGCCCAGGGATTGCAGAAAATGCGCGCGGCGATATCTTTAAACCGTATGTTCGACTCAATCGCGCAGCCCGTGGCAGTGGTCTAGGCTTGGCTATTTGCGCTGAGCTTTCCCATGCATTGGGCGGCACACTGAGGCTAAATTTGCACCCAAGCCAACTTGGCAATCAATTCGGCAATCCGTTCGGCAGCCAGTTCGATTTAGTGTTGCCACTGACAACCCTTGCAAGCCACACGGAAAACGTCGCGTCAGCAATGCCAATGTTGACGATTTTGATCGTTGAAGATGAGCCGGACAACCAGCTCGTGATTGGCGAATTGCTGCGTCAAGCAGGCCATGTTGCGCATATTGCCGGTGATAGTTTTAGCGCGCTCAGCGCGGTTGCCAACAGCCGATTTGACGTTGTGTTGATGGATTTGGATCTAGACGGCAGCAGCGGGCTTGATTTGGCGCAGATTTTGGCAGCGCAGCCCGGAATGCTCAGCGCTGCCGGAGAACCCGTGCCGATTATTGCGCTGTCCGGCCGTGCCAGCTTGAGCGATCGCGCCGCATGTGCGAATGCCGGAATGCATCAACATATTGCGAAACCCTATCGAATCAAGCTGATTCACGCCGCTATTCGCCGCGCGCTGAAGCTGGATGCGGATACATAAACGCGCGGTTTCGTTGTTGCGAGCAAATTTTGACGCGACTTTATCAGCGCATGCCGCTAGCATGCAGGTTATGAGCACAGCGAAAAAACTATACAAAGTCATTTTTTTAAATCACGGCAAAGTCTATGAGATCTATGCCAAACGCATCAGTGCCAGTGATTTGTACGGTTTTACCTATGTCGCAGAGCTTAGTTTTTCAAGCTCTGATGGCCTACTCGTTGACCCGGCAGAAGAAAAGCTGAAAGAAGAATTTGCCGGCACGCAGGCCTTGCACCTGCCGATGCACAGCATCGTGCGGGTTGAAGAGGTAGCGGAACGCGGTGTTGCGAAAATCCGTGATCAAACCACCGGCGAAAAAATAATGCCTTTTCCCGGCAACATGCGGCCTGGCAAACCGCCGCAGGATTCCGGAGTTTAAGTTTTGACGCCTTGGTTGTTGGACGCAGCCCTGTTGGCAGCAGGTTTTTTTGCCGGGCTAGTCGACGCAATGGTTGGCGGTGGCGGCTTAATTCAAGTACCTGCTTTAGTCGGACTATTTCCGTTTGCCGCGCCCGCGAGCATCATGGGCACCAGCAAATTTGCCGGTGTGTTCGGCACGCTTGCCGCATTTATTCAGTACGCGCGGCGCATTGACTTACCCAAACGCGCGCTGTTGGTTGCCAGTTTGACCGCAGGCGTCGGCGCCATCACCGGCGCATGGCTGTTAACGCAAATTAGTAAAAAGCAGTTTGATTTGCTGCTGCCGATTTTGCTCAGCGGCATTTTTATCTACACCTTGGTGCGCAAAGATTTAGGGCAAAACCACGCACCCCGTTTAGCTGGTGGCAAACTGACTGTCGCCAGTGCTGCAACCGGCGCGTCGCTGGGTTTGTATGACGGCTTTTTTGGCCCCGGCACCGGCAGCTTTTTGGTATTTATTTATGTGCGGATATTTGGCTTTGATTTTCTGCACGCTTCGGCAATGGCAAAAGGCGTCAATGTTGCATGCAATGGTTTTGCCTTAATATTTTTTATCAGCTTTGGTCATTTATTGTGGCCGCAAGCGGTTTGGCTGGCGGTGGCAAACTTGGCCGGCGGCATCATCGGCTCGCACCTCGCGTTGCGCTACGGCAGCATCTGGATGCGCCGGGTGTTCATGGTGGTGGTGGCGGCGCTGATCTTGAATATGGCGCGCAGGTTTTTAGGATCGAGCTGACATGACTTTAAACGAAGACCCCAATCAAATTTCCAAACGCACCACACCGACTTGGGAAATGGAGCTGCTGCTTTCTGGTGCGTTGGTTTTCTCTTTGCTGAAAATGCCGGTCGTGGTGGATGCCATTGTTTTACATAACTTACCCAGCTTACCGCCCGAATTTGCCGTGATCCTGTTTACGGTCAGCCTGTACCTGCGCTCCGCTCTGGTTGCGCTTTCGGTGGCGTTTGTGCTGCATTTGATGCTGCGCGCATATTGGGTTGCACTGGTGGGTGTGAACTCGGTTTTTCCCGACGGGCCAAAGTGGGATCGTTCAAAATCACGCCCACTAAAACTTGCAGTGCAACAGCGCAATTGGGTCGCTTTAACAACCCGGATCGAGACAATTGATAACGCCGCCAGCCTCGTTTTTGCAACAGGCGTTGCCTTAGGCGTGATGCTGCTGGGCCTCAGCATAGGCATCGCCGCGATGCTGCTTTTGAGTGCTGTATTCGGGCGTTATGGCGTATTTGGCGCATCAATTGACGCTTGGTTTTTCGTGGTCATCGGGCTTTTACTTGGGCCGGGGGCGTTGGCGTCAGTCATTGACTATTTTTTCGGACACAAGATTGCGCGCGACAGTCGACTTGCGGGTTTGCTGCGGGCCGCGTTAAACATCGCCGAGAAATTTCCCGGTGTCAGCCAGTTCGGTGCGATCGTGCAAACGATTACGCTCAATCTACCGAAACGCGCACCGGCAACGTTGTTGTTTGGATTGATTCTTACCATCACGATGTGCGCAAGCGCATTTTCGAGCGTGCAATCAGCGCGTGATTTGCGGCTGCGAATTTTAATGCCGCAAGAAAATTCATCGCTGCTCAGCGTTCCGCGCCACTATCGGGATCAACGCAGGGGCGTGAAAAAACTCGTCGCAGTGCCAACGGTTGCCAGCCGTGAATTACAGTCTGATGCACTCGAGCTATTTATCCCGCTGCTGGCTGATCGCCACCCGCAGGCGATGCGCCATTTGTGCCCCGAGCTGACCACGATTACAGACTTGAAAAATAATTCGAATGCTGACCGTGATCGCGCATGGCTGCGATGCGCGGGCCGTCTGTTTGCGGTAAAGCTAGATGGCGCGCTTTTGGATGCCACTGGCCTGTTGTACACCGTTGATGCGCATTCTGGCCTGGAGGGTTTGCTGCTGCGGGTACCAAACACCACATTTAGCGTTGGCAAGCACGTGATTGACATACAAAAAATTGTGTCCAAGCCAGGCGACAAAAATGAGCCGCCCTATCAAATTATTGTATTCCGCTAAGCGCTGATTCTTTTACGGCGCTAGCTCAATAAGCCGCCGTCAACGGCGTGCCAACTGCCCGTCACATAGCTTGATGCCGCACTCGCCAAGTAGAGCGCAACCGGTGCAATTTCGCTGGGCTGGGCGATACGATGCATCGGAATACTTGGCAAAATTTGCTGCAAAATCGCCGGGTTTTGCGTCAACGTCGAGGCGAATTTGGTGTCCGTCAGGCCCGGCACAATCGCGTTTACGCGCACGCCGCTGGTGCCAAGTTCACGCGCCCACACTTGCGTCATAGAAATCACCGCCGCCTTGCTCATTGAATACACGCCCTGCATGGCTGCTGGCCTTACGCCGTTAACACTAGCGACGTTGATAATGCTGGCACTGGTGGCATCGCCACGCTTGACCATGCGCTGCGCCGCCAGCTGGGTCATGCGCCAATAGCCGCGAATATTGACCTCAGTGGTTTTATTGAACGCATCCATCGGCATGTCCAGCATCGGGCCAAAATACGGGTTTGCCGCCGCGTTATTAACCAAAATATCGAGCGCCAAATTCTGCGCGTCCAGCTGCTCAAACAGCGCATCCATCGCGGCTAAGTCGCCAATGTTTGCAGCGATAGCGGAAGCCTTGCCGCCCGTTTTTTGAATCCCATCGGCAATGGCGGCGCAGGCGTCTAGTTTGCGGCTGCTGACGATCACGTGCGCACCGTAAGCGGCAAACAGTTTGGCAATTTCAGCGCCAATGCCACGGCTAGCGCCGGTGATCAGCGCGGTTTTCCCCGTCAGGTCAAACAAATTTTTCATACGGTGTCCTTTGGCGGTTTTGCGATAACTGCCAGCGTTATACGCGAAACACACACCAGCTCGGCACTTTCATCCTCAATGCGGATCTCCCAAACCTGGGTGCGCCCACCGATATGCAGCGCTCTGGCGGTGCCGAGCACAAAACCACTGCGCGCACCGCGCACATGGTTGGCGTTGATCTCAAGCCCGACCACCATACGACCTTGCGGCACACAAAGCTGGCCTGCTAACGAACCCAATGTTTCTGCCAATGCCACCGACGCGCCGCCGTGCAGTAGGCCAAAAGGCTGGCTGGTGCGGGCGTCGACCGGCATCCTTCCGCGCAGAAAATCAACGCCGATTTCAGTAATTTCCATGCCCAGGCGTTCACCCAAAGTATTTTGACTCAGCGCGTTGATCGCCTCCAGGCTGGGGCGATTTAAAAACAGGCCGGCGGGCGAATTCGTTGGATTGATCGGTGCGGGTGCTTCACTCATGGTTTGGGGACTCCTTTAACCTATATTTTCAAACAGAAAAAACACATACGCGCTACATTCAATTTGACCTTGCCGCGTGATCCTACCCAATAAAAATTGCGTTTACGCCAAAATTTGGGCCTGCTTTTGTCGGCACGACTGCGGTAAAGTGCAGTTAGCGAAACGTTAAAGGAATGGGGTCTGTGATGCGTCTAAATTTGAATCAAAGTTGTTGTGCCCCGGCAAAACGATCAAATACGGCAAATTTGCTGCGCAAAGTCGCACTTGCCGGATTCGCCACTCTTCTGAGTTTCGCCGCCCACGCGCAGTTTGCGATTGCGCCGACGCCTGCCAATCCAGCCCCCGGTGTTGCCGCTGGCCTGCCGATTACCTTTGCAATTACTGGTGCGTTGCCAAGCGCGGACGTGATTGTCAACCTGCCCGCTGGCTTCAATTTCGTGTCCGCAGCGGGCGGACGCAGCTGTACGCAGAGCTCTGCTCTCATATGTGCGGGTTCGACCGCCAGCTTCACCATAACGCTCAGAACGCCCGCTGAGGTCAGTTTTGCCGACCCAATCAATACCCCAGAAGCATCCGGCATTGTCAGCATTAGCCAACTGGGTGCCGGCACAGCTGCGGCATCGGCTTTTTATACGGTGCGCAGCGACACCGTGGTCGTGCCGCCGACCGCAGCGCCGCTCGCCGCAGGCGCCAGTGCGACCTTGAATTTTAATGTCGCCAATGGCGGCCCAGGCGCGCCGTTTTATCGCTTTCGCAATACCCGCGTGCTGTTCACTTTGCCCAATGACCTGGTGTATGTCGCGTCCAGTACCGCGCCATGGGCGTGCAGCGCGGTCAGCAATAACGTGACCTGTACGCTCGATCAAGCGGCAACGGGGAACCCAGTGACCGTGCCAATCCCATTGGCCGTGCAGCGCGCCGCTGGCGCAACGGCGAGTTCGCAAATTAGCTATAGCGTCGCCACGCCGAATAACGATTTGAATCCGGGCAACAATCAGGGCAGCGTTGCGGTACCGTTTCCAGCGCCACAAACCGTTGATTTGCGCTTAGTTGGCACCAGCCCAGGCACACAAAATAGTGGCGCAAGCTTTGTCACAACCTTTCGCGTCGATAAATTGGCGGGCTTTGCTGACAATGTTGAGGTGCGCTTTAGCCAAACAAGCGCGCTCAAACAACAAATTCAAACCATTGCCGCCGCCAATCCGTCGCTGGCATGCACCGTCGATCCAGATCGATTGGGCGGCGTTTGCAGCACAATTGGATTTTCAGACATTAACGCGACCGATATTTTGGTCACCGGAATTGCGCCCGTGGTGGCGTTGGGCCAAACCCAACCGTTGACACTTCGTGGCGTGGTGAGCGCCAGCGCCACCGTCGACACCGACCCAAGCAACAACACCGCCGATGTTTCGATATCCGTGCGCGGGCCTGCAGCTGCCCAGCTGCAAATCAGCAAAACCGCAAGTGCCGGCACGCTTACTGCCGGGCAGGAATACACCTACAGCCTCAGCGTGACAAATTCGGGGTCAGTGCGTGCTGACGCGTTGATTTTAGTCGATCAATTGGACACGGCTTTAAGTTTCGTCGCCTTTGAGCAAACGTCCGCCAGCTTGGACTGCACACAAACATCTGGCTTGGTGCGCTGCACCAAAACCCAGCTGGCAGTTGGTGAACAGGCGACAACGCTGGTGCGAGTGCGTGCGCCGATGACGGTCGGTAGTATTGCCAACACCGCAACAGTGTCTGCTGACAACACCTTGACGAGCCGATCTGCCAGCGCAACCGTACAAATCGGCGCAGGCGTTGATTTAGTGTTGGACAAAGCCGACAGCGCAGATCCAGTTAATGTGGGTGCTGAGTTTGACTACCTTTTAAGCGTTAGCAACCGTGGCACCAGCACCGCAAACGCGATTACCTTAAATGACGATTTACCCAGCGCCACCGCGTTTGTCGCCGCCAGTGGCAGCGGGTTTGTCTGTACCGGCACGCAAAATGTGCGCTGCACGCTGACTAGTTTAGATCCCGCCGCCACTGCGATCGTGCGGGTGCGGGTGCGCGCATTGAGCGCAGGCCAAGCGCTGAACAGCGCAACAGTGGCCAGTACCGACACTGAAATTTCGCTTACAAACAACACCGATTCTGAAGGCACGACTTTTGCCACCGCTAGCGTTGAAACCGATTTAGCGCTGAGCGCGCCTGCTACTCAAACCGCCACGGTTGGCACCGATACCGCTGTGCTGTACACCGTGCGCAATATTGGGCCCGCCAATGCCAGCTGCGGCACATTAAATCTAACGCTCAATGGCGGCGTCGCGTCATCATTTACGTTGAAATCAGTCGCTGGTGCGGGCGCGACCTGCAGCGTCACGGGCAGCACCGCGAGCTGCCAATTGCCGCCTATAGTCACCGCTGGGCAGACGCAAATCAGCGCGACTTTCAGCGCAATTGGTGCAGCAAGCGCGAACGTAAGTGCGGTTTTGAGCTGTGCTACGGATCCGAATCCTGCGAACAATACGGCTGCAACATCGTTGACCGGTCAGCTCAGCGCCGGTGCGGATTTGAGTATTTTTGTCGCAGACGTCGCGCCGGTTTTGCTGTCAGCCGAATATGACTATGCAATTCGTGTCAACAACTCCGGGCCAGAATCCGCGACATCGGTGAAAGTCGTGGACACCCTGCCAGACGGTATCGACTTTGTTAGCGCCAATGGCGCGGGGTTCAGCTGTGCCACGCAGGCACAAGTGGTGACCTGCACACTCGCAAGTGCACTGGCACCGACTACGAATGCGGCGCTCACCATTCGCGCACGCGCACGCGGTGAATCCGGTCAAGTAACCAACTTACTCGAAGTCAGCAGTGCCACACGTGATCCAAACACGGCGAACAACAGTGTCCGCTTGACGACTCAAATCAACCCGAAAGATGGCGGACAACTCGCGGGCGTCATTCTTCCGCAGTTAACTGATCAGTTCGCGCGCGACGCGGCACCGGTGGTGGCGGATATTTGTGCGCGTCCAGTGCCTGAGCTCGTCGCCCAGTGCGAAGCGATTATTGATGCGGCGTTAGATGGCGATGTCGGTGCACTGCAAAATGGTTTGCGCGCGGTTTTCCCAGAAGAAGTGCTTTCTGAGCGCCTGGCGTTGGTGCAACAGGCCGTGTCGCAGGGCGGTAATATTGATTCGCGCTTGAACGAATTGCAGCGCGGTGGCGGCTCGGGCTTAAGCTTAAGCGGACTGAATTTGGCCTTTGGCAAAACCATCGTACCGCTGGGATTGATCCAACCTTTGCTCGACGGCGACGAAGCCGAAGTCGGCGGCAGCGGCGATTTGATCTCACCGTGGGGCTTTTTCGTAAACGGCACCTACAGCCGCGGCGATCAAACCTTGGATCGCAGCTTGCGCAACGTCAGCTCGGATTTCACCAACATTGGGTTAAGCGCAGGCGTCGACTATCGCTTGAGCATCCGCTCTGTTTTTGGCTTGGCGCTGGGTTATTCCAAGTTTGATACTGACTTGGCGGACTCTGGCAGCACGCGCAGCAAAGCGATCACCTTGACCGGCTATGGCTCGCACTACTTCAGCGATCAATTTTACGCCGATGCGCGTCTCACCGTTGGTAACGCCAGCTTTGATTCCGCACGCCGAATTCGCTTTAGCTATCAGAACTTCAGCATTGATAAAACCGCGTTTGGCAGCAACGACGCCCGCCAATATGCGCTGGCAACCGGCATTGGCTATAACCTGCAAAAAGGTGCGTGGTCGATCACCCCGAACGCGAACGTGCGCTATTTCCGCAGCAATGTGGATGGCTACACTGAAACCGGTGCAGGCGCGAATAACGTGATCTTCGACGATCAACAGGTCAGCTCACTGCAATACAACCTAGGCGTGCAGATTTCACGACCCATCAGCATGGGCCATGGTGTGCTGGTGCCGCAGTTTGATTTGAGTCTTGGGCATGAAACCCAAGATGCGAACTTTGCCCTAAACGCACGCTTGGTTAACGCCACCGCTGCACAAACTTTTGTTGTGCGCGCGCAAGATGCAGATAAGAGCTTTGGCAATATCGGCCTGGGGTTTGTTTATGTTACCAGCAACGGGCGCTCTGGCTATTTGACCTATAGAAGGTTATTTGCCAATGACACGATCAAACAAGACTCCATTAATTTGGGTGCCCGATTTGAATTTTAAGGCTCACAATTGCCGGGCAAGTCTTGCCGGACGGCGGCACGGCGAAAATAGACTTAGATCAAGAATCAAGCAGAATTTTAATATTGGGGAGTGCAGTAATGAACCAGCTCGGCAAGTTTCAAACCATGGTTTTAGCGTTTTCAATCGCCCTTTTGGCGGCGTGGCCGAGTGCCGCGAAAAAACTCACCGGCGCTGATATTCCGGATGGCGCGATTAAGATTGACGACCTGATGATTGTCGATTGCTTGTTGCCCGGGCAGGTGCGCCAAATGGGCACGGAATTTACCTATTTGTCCGCACGCCGCCCCATTCGCACCAGCGCAAAAGATTGCGCAATACGCGGCGGCGAATATGTCGCATTTGATCGCGCGAACTACGGCACGGCGCTAAAGATTTGGTTGCCCGCGGCCAATCAAGATGATGCGAACGCAATGAATTATGTCGGCGAAATTTATGAAAAAGGCCTGGGCGTCGCACCTGATTTCGCGCTCGCGAAAAGCTGGTATGAAAAATCGGCGGCAAAAGGCAATTCCAGCGCCATGATCAATTTAGGTTCGATGTTCGAGCGTGGTCAGGGCGTTGATTCGGACATGGTGCAGGCGATGAACTGGTATCGCAAAGCATCCGGTTTGAAAGGTTCTGATTTGGAAGTCGTGACTGAATCAGAGCGCGTCGCGCGCCGCGCACAGGCACAAGAATTGGATCAGCTGCGTATTCAAACGTTGGATTTAAAACAGCAGCTGAGTGATGCCCGCGACGCATTGAAGTCCAAACAAGCGCAGCTTGCTGCTACTCAAGCCACTTTAGGCACAGCCCAAGCCAAAGTTGCTTCGCTCGGCGCAGCCAGCGCGCAAGCTCAGGCGGCACGCGCGCAAGTCGTGGCATTGCAGGCGCAGTTAGCTGAGCAACAAAGCTCAGTCGACACCGCGCGCATGAGCACTGGCGTGGCGCTGTCAAAATTAGGCGTCGATTTCAGCAAAACCGGCGCCGCACCGCGTGGCACCAAGCCAATGATTAATGTGATTTCGCCGAAACTCGCACTCACGCGCGGCGGCGTATTGGCCGCGCCTTTGCTTACGCAAGTGCCAACTTATCAAGTGATTGGGCGCGTGTATCCGTCTAAAGGCCTGCGCGCGCTGAAAGTTAATGATCAAAATGTGCTGGATAAAATTGATGAAGACGGCATTTTTGAAGTCAGCGTCAGCGTTGCAAACGCCAATCAGCCGGTCGCTATTGATGCTGTAACCGCCGACGGCCTGGAAACCACCGAAAGTTTTGTCCTGACCTCAGAAACCCAGGCGGCAAGTGCAGCGAAACGCATCACCACGAAGATGTTTGCGCGCCGAATGCGCGGTGATCTAGGCACCTTTCAAGCTTTGGTGATCGGTAACAATAACTACGACGGCTTTGCCAAACTAAGTTCCGCCAGCGCCGACGCGAGCGAAATCGGCGGCATTTTGAGCAGCCGCTATGGCTTCAAAGTGGACGTGTTGACCAATGCCACCCGTGCCCAGCTGCTGTTGAAGCTTTCGACCTTGGCGACGACCTTAAAAGCGAACGACAACTTGCTGATTTACTATGCCGGTCACGGTCAAATTGATGCCGCTGGTAAAGGCTATTGGGTGCCGATAGATGGCAAACAAAATGATCCAGCCAGCTGGGTAGGCAATGACACCATTACTGATTTCTTGGGCGCAACTTTGGCAAAACACGTCATGGTCGTCGCTGATTCTTGTTATGCGGGCACCCTGTCCGGCAGCGCGATTCGCCCGATTCCGGCGACTGCAAAAGATGAGGATGTGCTGTTTATCTCGCGCGTCAAGGCGCGCACCGTGCTGGCATCAGGCGGTTTGGCACCGGTGTTGGACAGTGGTGGTAACGGACATTCGATCTTTGCCTCAGCCTTTATTCGCGCGCTCAATTCTGGCGATGGCTTAATGGACGGCAATCGTTTGTACGAGGAGGTCAACACGCAAGTCGTACAGCGCTCCGCCGCCGCGCGCCTGCCCCAGCGCCCGCAGTATTCAGCGTTAAAGCACGCCGGGCACCAGGGCAGCGATTTCTTCCTGTTGCCTAAGGATGCGTAAAGTCTTGCAAGAACGACACAGCATTGACGCCTATCGAGAACAAAACAGCAGATGAGTCAATGGCATTATTTAAACGCACAGCGCCAAACCATGGGGCCGTATGAAGCGGTGCAAATAGGTGAATTGGTAGCACGCGGACAAATCGACGGGGGTACGCAAATTTGGTACCCAGGGTGGCCAAACTGGGCGCCACTCTCGCTCGCATGGCAATCCATCGGCCTGAGCAGTGCGCCACCGATGCCAGCAAATGCGCCTTTGCCGCGCGCCGGTGTGGGTGCAGGCGCGGTGCTCGCGCCTGGGCAAAACCCGTGGTCATTAGGTGGTTTTGCCGGACGAGTGACGGACTTTGTCGGCCTAGAGCGCATTGAAGGTTTTAACTTCAAAGAAATGCTGTCGTCGGTGTTCAAAAAATATGGTGACGAGACGATTGAGGCTTATTTTTCCGTCGGCCTCAAGGAAACCACACCGCCGCTAGAACAAGTCACCACCAAATGGCCAAAACCCTGGATGTTCGCGCGCATGCTGGCGCTAGCGCTCATGTTGTATGTTGGTTTTTATGTCTCGGTTGAAACCTTGGGGGCAATTGTTGCCCTGCCGGCGTTGATTATCACCGGCTCTTTTGCGGTGCCGCTGGCGACGTTAATTTTCTTTTTCGAGATGAATGCGCCGCAAAACGTGTCGCTGTATCAGGTGATGAAGCTGGTGACTCTGGGCGGTGTGCTGTCCATTTTATTTTCGCTGGTGCTGTTTAACACCACGCAACTGGATCAACTTTTAGGTGCACCAGCAGCGGGCTTAATTGAAGAAGCGGGTAAGCTGGCGGCTGTGATTGTGCTGACGCGCAAGTTAGATCCGCAGCGCTACCCCTACGTCACCAACGGCCTGCTGTTCGGCGCCGCCGTCGGCACCGGATTTGCCGCTTTTGAATCCGCCGGTTACGCAATGAACGCAGTGCTTGAATCGCAAAGCACGACGGCGGCAAATTCCAGCATTATTCTGCGCGGTTTGCTCGCACCATTCGGGCACATCGCTTGGACTGGCATTACCGCCGGCGCACTCTGGTCGGTCAAAGGCCCAAACAAATTCGCGTTTTCGATGCTGTTCCACAAGCGTGTGTTGACCTTGGTAGCCTGTTCGATGGCGCTACATTTCACCTGGAACACCAATTTTACCGGGCCGTTTTTGCTCAAGTTTTGGGCCTTAGGATTCATCGCATGGGTGTTGGTTTTCGCGCTGCTACAACAGGGCTTAAAGCAAGTGCGATCTGCACGCACGGTAACGCACACAATGACCCGAGGGTTATCGGTCGCCGAAGTGCAAGAGGCTTTGCGAGCGCGGGTTGGACAGATTGGGCGGTGAATTCCAACTAATACTGCGCAGGCAAGTTCGAGTTAGAGAAAATAGATATCGCAAGCTCGGCGCGATCACTGTTGAGTTGCTCAATCCTTGAAACTCTCGCACTTTTTGCCAATTGATTGCTCGAACAGAATATTGTCGTGTCTCGGTGAAATAGTCGAATTACGAATTCCGTCGAGAAAAGCCCCGCAATTGCGGGGCTTTTCGTCCTACTTAATAGTCACATGGTCATTCGCTTAGAGCGTTCCTTGCACGACCAAAGTCAGCCGTGCCGGGGTAGCAACATTTGGAGACTCAAAGCCAGATTGCATGATGACGTCTAAAGGCACTGTGGCTGGTGATAGCGTAAAGCGTACGTCACCAAAGGCAGGCGCCGGAATCGACTGATTAAGCGTCACGGTGATTTGCACGGTTTGCGTAGCGCTCGTGCTTGCGGCTAGTGTGAAGCTTGCTGGCGATACCGATACTGTCGTTCCTGCAGGCGCCCCGGTAGTTACTGCGTTCCAAGTGCCTGCTAGACCCTGAGCGTTTCTAAACGTTCGGGTAAATACGTAGTTTCCAGCGATGGAAATGTTGCGCATGCTTGGCAAGTTGAGCTGGCGCACGTTTTGCGGCACTCCGTTTGCGGCGACAAAATTGGCAAAAGTCTCGTTCATAATCAAACCTGACTTTGCGGCCTTCGCTAAGTCGACGCGTCCGTTTCCGACATCATCAGCATTCCACGGTGTGACCTCGTCTTGAGTTCTACCACTGACACTCGCGGTCAACTGGATCGCAGATTTCACTTCCATCGGAGTCCACGAGGGTTGAGCGGCCCGAATCAAAGCGGCCGCGCCTGCAAGGTGCGGGCTAGACATGGACGTGCCGGTCAAAAACGTGAATTGACCAAAATTATCACTGGCACCTGCATATATGTTGGTGCCTGGGCCAGTGATGTCGGGCTTGGTGACGTCAAAAGTCGCGTTTGGGCCGCGTAAGCTGCTGGCGTTCAAAACGTCAGCCACCGAGTTATCAATCACGCGCTGCTGCGGTGCGGTGATGGTCACGCTGGTGTTCGGATTGGCGACGGCAAAATCGCGTAGTGCATACCCTGCCGCTTGACGAATAAACACCGCCGGAATGGTGACACCGGCGGATAAATCCATATTTAGCGGCGAGCCTGTGGTGCGGTCATAGATAATCGCAGCAATCGCACCTGCAGCGGCGGCGTTGTTGATTTTCTCAACGAAACCACAAGCAGTACCTGGGGCAGGCGGTCCGCGTTGAATCAACGCGATTTTTCCGGTCATCGAGCCTGCAGTAAAAACGGGCCCAGGAGTTGTGCAGCCATATTCATTACCAAGATTCAATGCCGACGCAACCGGGGCGGTGATCGTTGCGTTCAGCGCCACAGAGCCATTACCGCCGCCGATTTGACTAACCACGTTTTGCAGGCTACCCACCATACTGACAGGATTGGTTACCACGCGGTTGTGTGAAGAATTTGCCACCGTCATCACCCAAGGGCCGCGATGGTTGACCACACCCACTGGGCTGGGAGAAGGATTTGTTAACGTCGGTCTAGTATTACCCGCTGACGCTGTCACTAAAATATCTGCGTTGACCATGTTGAGAAAACCAAGTTCGTTTGTGTCGCCCCAAGGTGACACACCACCCGAAATCGAGAAATTCACGACATCAACCTGATCAGCAATTGAGGTATTGATTGCCTGTTGAATCGCGCTACCAGCACAGCCTGCAACCCCGGAGGGCAAGGTCTCACCGCACACTTTGTAAGTGATGACTTTGGCGCAGGGCGCTACGCCAGAAATATTGAATTGCGCAGGCACACCATTGACTAGCGTACCCGCTGCAACAAAGTTGCCAGCCGCTGTTGACGCAGTGTGAACCCCATGCCCGAAGCTGCCGGTTTCCTCAGTCACAACCGCCGAGTTGTTGAAGCTGACATCTTCGCCGTTACCGGTCGCGCAGTTGGCGGTGTTGCAATCTTTGGTACCCAATAGCTTCGGGTTTGCTGCGGAAAAGCCGCAGGTCACATCATTGGCGAACGATGGATGATCGGAGTTTCCGCCTGCGTCAAATACCCCAACCACAATGCCTTGACCGCGATTGCCAACGCCGCTGAGTAGGCCAGTGCCATTCCAAATATCAGGCGCATTGATAAATGCCGGGCCAGCGTCGGTATCCATTTGCGAGATTTCTTCGGCATGAACGCTCTTGACACCTAAAATGGCGGTAACCATAGCCACATCACTGCTCGAAAGGATCACTGCAACGCCATTATGGGTTACGTCATAGCGATTCTTTGCCACAATCGTGCGGCCCAAAACGGCCGACATTTGCGCTAGATAGGCATCCTGCTGGCTTTTAAGATAACTTCGATATGTCGCCGCCGAAGGTGAGCGTACATTTAGTTTTCGATCACCTACCGATGCTGGCGTGGTCGCCGCGAAGGCGCGATTTTGGCCCGTGTTATAGAGTAAGCCTGGCTCAATAAATTCAATTAAGTACACACCCGTTTCATTGACCACAGAGCGCACCACATTATCAACCTGCGCAAATGACATCTGCGTCCCACCGGTCAGAATAAGACCAACGAGCAAAAAAAGCTTTTTCATAAATTTTGTGACTCCAAATAGTTATTGGGCCGGCGTACTTGCGCCGGAGACGCGCGCGATCGATTTTAGTAGATACTCATACTGTCTGCGTCTACGCAACGAAAAACTTTACGACAGGTAAAACAAACCAAATTGTTACGGCTGCCAGCGCAATTTCCCGTCAAAAACTGTGTGCGTCTGTCCACCGACCCAGACAATCGCCGGTTGGGTAACGCGATCAAAGCGAATTTTCAATGTCGCGTCATGCCCCATTTCTCGGCCTTGGCTGACGTCATAGCCTCCACTCAATTCGCCATCGGGCTCTAATGTTTGAATGAATGCTGCGAGCAAACCGTTTGCCGCGCCGCTCGCCGGGTCTTCAATAATGCCAACGCCTGCGGGAAAGGCGCGCACGACTAGTTTGTAATCGCTGGCCAAACGATCGGCGCGTGCGAATGCACAAAGGCCCATGCTTTCGCTAGATTTTGCCAATACGCCGATGCTGGCGTGGTCGGGTTTCCACGCGCGCAGTTCGGCTTCGGAGGCAATTTCAGCAAGCCACCAGCGCCTGCCGCCATCGACGAATGCAGGTGGTAGCGCACCTAAATTGACGCCGCTTAGGATATTGCTCAGGGTCGGATGCGCCTCCAGGCCGGTCTTGAGCACTTTCGCGCCGGGTGCGGCGACGTACAGTTCGCGCACGCCGTCAACATAATCAGCACGGATATTTAACAGCCCTGCAGCGCACTGTTGCACCAGTACTCCACGGCTGTTTAGGCCGGCAAAACCAGTTTCTAGCGCGGCGTGGGCGCTGCCAATGGTTGGGTGGCCGGCAAAAGGTATTTCTTTGCTTGGGCTAAAAATACGCAGCTGATAAGACGCGCCTGAGGCGGTTGCGGGCAACAAAAATGTCGTCTCGACAAGATTCGTCCAGCGCGCAAAGGCCTGCATCTGCACGCCGGTCCAGGCGTTCGCACCCAGCACAACGCCGAGCGGATTACCGCCACCAGCAAGCCGGGTAAAGACATCAAGCTGTAAAAAACGTAGTGTGTTGGGCCCGGCTGAATCGTCGGAAGCGCGCTTGCTTGGATTGGAGTTTTCAGGTGTCAATTGTCTGTCTGCCAATGGCATGTTCGAAAATGTGATCGGGAATCATCACATGACTTCGGTTGTAAAAGCAGTTACCGTTCGCGCATGAGCTGGTTGACGAAATTAATGCCCTCGCGGATTCGTACCGAAGGTGGGGCCAAGAAAAATGTGCCGGAAGGGGTTTGGGAGCAATGCCCAAATTGCGCGGCGGCACTATATCGCCCGGAGTTAGCCCGTAACTTATTTGTCTGCAATAACTGCGCGCATCATTTGTCCATTCCCGCGCGTGAGCGGCTAAATCGATTTTTAGATGCCGGTGAACTTATTGAGATTGGCAAGGATCTCAGCCCGTTAGATGTGCTTGGTTTTAAAGACAGCAAAAAATACAAAGATCGCATCAATGCCAGCCAGCGCGCGACCGGGGAAAAAGACGCGCTGATTGCCATGCGCGGGCAGCTTAAGTCCAAGCCACTCGTCGCATGCGCGTTCGAATTTGCGTTTATGGGCGGCTCAATGGGGTCAGTCGTCGGTGAGCGATTTGCCTTGGCCGGGGAAGCAGCCCTAGCCTTCAGATGTCCGCTCGTGTGTTTTTCCGCCACCGGCGGTGCGCGCATGCAGGAGGGCTTATTTTCGCTGATGCAAATGGCTAAAACGTCCGCTGTTTTGGCGCGCCTACAAAAAGCTGGGCTGCCGTATATTTCAGTGATGACGCACCCAACCACAGGTGGCGTTTCCGCCAGCTTAGCGATGCTGGGGGATTTAAATATCGCCGAACCCAACGCCTTGATTGGCTTTGCCGGTCCGCGTGTCATTGAACAAACGGTGCGCGAAACTCTGCCCGCCGGCTTTCAACGCAGCGAGTTTTTGCTGGAACATGGTCATATCGACATGATTTTAGACCGCCGTGAAATGCGCGATAAGTTGGCGCAGCTGCTTGCGCTATTGATGAACCGCGCCGCGTAAGCTTGCCCGCTAGTTGATTTTTTTCAGCTTGTAACCAGAAAAGTCCAGCACGCCGTCTTTGCTGCGTAACACCGGTTCGCCGAGGCCTGGGCCATGCCCGCTCAGGGTTGCAAGTTCGGCATTTTGCACACTCAAAGGCAGGGCGAAATCGACGTTAATAAAACGATCAAAGGTCGCACGCAGCAGCAGCGTGCCACCGACGCGCACGATTTCAATGTCGGATACTTTTGCAGATTCGCTCATCGCATCGGGGTTGCTGATCTCGTATTCACCCAGCCACGCGTCGCCGGTGTCGCCCGCGATGCTCGTGCTGGCAATCGTGCTGCCCATAAGGCCAACTTCTGAGCCGGCGGAATACAGCATCAGCTGCTCGACGATGCCGTTGCGGTTGGTATGGCTTACCGGTGCAATCAAGACATTTTCGATAAATCCCAAATTCAGCGGAATCATGCCCAACAGGCGATAGCGCAATCGATACCAGCCATCAGGCCGCAAATTCGCGCGTAGGCCAAAGCCGCCGAGGTTGAAGTCAAAGGCAT
Organism: Rhodanobacteraceae bacterium; assembly: GCA_031410115.1. Classification (GTDB taxonomy): domain Bacteria; phylum Pseudomonadota; class Gammaproteobacteria; order Xanthomonadales; family SZUA-5; genus JANNYA01. Next base: position 18,965 of record JANNYO010000668.1, read on the forward strand.
CGCCATCAATATCGGGCATGATTAGCCCAGCTGGCGTGGAGTAAGCGCTTTGTACCGGGGCTGCGGTAAAACCCACGGGTAGCGCCAAGCGGTCTGCTGGTGCGCGCAAAACCTGCTTGTCACGTGGCGGAACTTGGGCTTTTTCCCGCAGCGCGGTGTCGCTCATGGTTTTCACCAGTTCGCGAAAATTGTCGCTTTCGCTTGAGGAGTTACTGATCGCGATCACGCTCAGGCGGTGCTGCGGAAAAATACGAATAGAAACCTCAAAGCCGGTTAGCCCGCTGTCGAGAAACCCGACCAAACCGACCTGCTTACGCACGCTTTCGGAAAATGAAAACACATAGCCTTGACCGCTGCCAGCAGCGCTAAAATCATACTGCAAGTCTTTGTTTTGACTGCTGTTCAAGATCGCTCTGGTTGCCGGGCTGAGCGGTGAATCTGCCGCGCTCAGCGATACTTCTAGCGCCGCGATGACAGTCGCTAAGTCGCGCAAACTGCAGCTCAAACCCAACGCCGCAGGCACGCCAGCAACGCGCATCGGCAGGGTTTTGCCTTCATCATGTACACGCGCCGCGTTGGGCAAGCCGGCAAAACGGGTGTGCGTCAAATGCAGTGGCGTGCTGATTTCGCGATTTACTAAATTGGCTAAATCCGCGCCGCCGACGCGTTCGAGAACTTTCCCCAATAGCGCATCGGCGAGAAACGACTGTTCGGCAAAGCCACCGGCTGGCCGAGCAAGCCAAATCGATTGCGCCAAAACGTCGGGCAACATCGTACCGGGTGCGACGAACAACTCGCGCAAACTTCCGCGCGTGATACCGGAGCTGCTCAATAATAAATCGCGCACCGTAATCGGGCGAATTTGACTCGGCCCCAAGTGACTGGCGAATTTCACCTCGGGTATATAGCTGATGACTGGTTTTGCTAAATCTAACGTGCCTTGCTCGACGAGCTTCAACGCGGTCAACACCGTGAACAATCGGGTGATGCTGCCAACCGGCATGGGCGTATCGAGGCCAAAGGCATTGGCGCCTGTGGGCGGCACACTTTTATCGCGCACGCCGTTGGCACTGAGCAAAACAACATGGCCCTCATCAATGAGCGCGAAACCGGCGCCTGCATATTTTTTCGATGCCACAAGTGCGGTCAGCTGCTTTTGCACCGCTAAATTGACAATCTTGATTTGGTTTTCGCTCAAAGCGGCGGCGTGGATCAAAGCCGCCGAAAACAAGGCTAGGGTCAGCGCGAAAAGGCGAATGTGCAGGAACAAGGTGACTCCAAATTTGCGGTCGAAAAGATCGCGCAGAAACTAGCGCCCAGCGATTTTAAGCGCTTCAAATTTAGATGAATGACGATTTGCGGCGCCCTGAATTTAACGACTGGGGCTAACAGTCTCGCCGGAAGGCGACACGGCAAACCAG
>JANNYO010000669.1:0-3176 GCA_031410115.1 Rhodanobacteraceae bacterium
ACACGCTGATTTATAACTTCGGGCGCACAGAAGTTCAAAGCTTCCTTTGCGCCAGCGCGCTGTATTGGCTGGAGCGTTTTGGTGTCGACGGTATCCGGGTTGATGCGGTGGCCTCGATGCTGTATCGGGACTATTCCAGGAATGCTGGCGAGTGGTTACCCAACCATTTGGGTGGGCGTGAAAATTTAGAGGCAATCGCGCTATTTCAGCGGCTAAACGAAAGCCTGGGTTTGCACGCGCCGGGCGCAATCACGGTGGCGGAAGAATCGACCGCGTTCCCCCAGGTGTCGGCACCCACGTTTGCCGGCGGTTTGGGCTTTCACTATAAGTGGAATATGGGCTGGATGAATGATTCGCTGCGCTACATCGCTGAGGATTCGGTGCACCGGCGCTGGCATCACGACCTGCTCAGCTTCGGCTTGGTGTATGCCTTTAGCGAAAATTATGTGCTGGCGATCTCGCACGATGAAGTGGTGCACGGCAAGGGTTCTATGCTGGCAAAAATGCCGGGTGATACCTGGCAGCGCTTTGCCAATTTACGCGCCTACTATGGTTTTATGTGGGGCCACCCGGGTAAAAAATTACTGTTTATGGGGCAGGAATTTGCCCAACTAAACGAATGGAATCATGCGGTTGAACTGCCCTGGCAGCTATTGGATCAGCCTGAGCATGCGGGCGTACAGCGCCTGATTACGGATTTAAATCGGCTCTATTGCCACACCCCCGCACTGCATGTTTTGGACTGCGACGCCGCCGGTTTTCAGTGGCTGGTACTGGATGACGCGGAAAACTCGATCTATGCCTTTGCGCGCTTTGACGGGCGGGGCGGTGTTGTCATTGTGGTTTGTAATTTTACCCCGGTGCCTAGGCAAAACTATTGTTTGCCGCTGCCCGATGGGGTGTTTGGTTGGCGCGAGGCTTTGAACACCGACGCGGCTTGTTATGGCGGCAGCAATGTTGGCAATGGCGCAATTTTGTTGCGCGCCGAGCCTATCCCCGCGCGTGGATTTGCCAGCTCTATTTGCATCACTGTGCCGCCTTTGGCGACGCTGTTTTTAATGCCGGATTTGGTGTAAATCGAATGTTGCTCACCGCGCAAACCGGGGTTGCCGCTGCCGTTCGCCCTGAGCCTGTCGAAGGGTTGCCGTTCGCATCACCAAGCGTATCGTCACCCGCTTCAACAAGCTCAGCACGAACGGTTTCTGAGGCGGTTCATGGAGAACTTGTTGAACCGCTTAGCTTGGGGGCTGGACACTCGGTACCCTTCGGCGCCCAAGTCAATGCTGGCGGCGTCAATTTTGCCGTTTTCTCCGAGCACGCGACGCGCATTGAATTGTGTATTTTTGACAGCCTTGGTAATAACGAATTACAGCGAATGGATTTGTATGGCCCAAGCGATTACGTGTTTCACGGGCAGCTCAGCGGCGTAAGCGCCGGCCTGGTGTATGGCTTTCGTGCACACGGGCCGTATGCGCCGCAGCTTGGGCATCGATTTAACCCAGATTGCGTCCTGCTTGATCCCTATGCACGCGAAGTTATTGGCGCAGCTGGCGCGCTCAGGGCGCGCGTGGCCGCGAGTTCTGGCAATCACGCCCTGCGCGCACTTGTTTTGCCGTGTCGCCTTCCGGCGAGACTTGTTTTGCCGTGTCGCCTTCCGGCGAGACTTGTTTTGCCGTGTCGCCTTCCGGCGAGACTTGTTTGCCGTGTCGCTGGCGCGAGACTTAAACGTGGGGCACACGATGTTGTGCTGTACGAGCTGCATGTCAAAGGCTTCTCGAAAACCTTAGCGACGCTGCCAGAAGCTATGCGCGGCACGTATGCAGGGCTTGCGCATCCACATGCCATTGCGCATTTCAAAGCTTTAGGCGTGACCACGCTTTGCCTGCTGCCGGTGCAGCATGCGCTTTCAGAGGCGCATTTAGTGGCGCAAAATCGGGCGAACTATTGGGGCTACAACAGCATCGCTTTTTTCGCGCCCGAACCGCGTTGGGGCGCCAACCACAGCGACCCTAGCCGATTAAATGCTGAATTCCGCGACATGGTCGACGCGCTGCACGCTGCCGATTTAGAAGTCGTACTCGATGTGGTGTTCAACCATAGCGCTGAGGGCGATCAGGACGGTGCAACGATTAGTTTTCGCGGCTTAGACAATGCCAGCTATTACCTGGCACCTAGTGATGACTTGGCGCGCACCACTAATTTTACCGGCTGTGGCAATACCCTTAATATTGCGCATCCGCGCGTCACGCAATGGGTGCTTGATTGCCTGCGCTATTGGGTTTCCGAGATGGGTGTGGATGGCTTTCGTTTTGATTTAGCAACCGTTTTAGGGCGCGAGCCGAACGGCTATTCCAAGACTGCGGCATTTTTTACTGCGCTGCGGCAAGACCCGCTGCTGGCACATGTGCGCCTGATCGCCGAACCCTGGGACTGCGGCCCGAATGGCTATCAGCTTGGGCAATTTCCCGGCCGATTCATCGAATGGAATGATCGTTTTCGCGACGCTATGCGCAGCTATTGGCTGGGCAAAACGATCACCCGAGCTGAGTTTGCGCGGCGCTTTTGTGGCTCAAGTGACTACTTCAAACATTCCGGAAAATCTGCCACCGCTAGCGTCAATTTCATCACCGCCCATGATGGTTTTACGCTCGCCGATTTAGTTAGTTTTAGTGGTAAACGCAATGATGCCAATGGTGAGGCAAATCGTGATGGGCGAGACGATGAGCTATGCGCCAATTTCGGTGTTGAAGGTGCCACTAGCGACGCCGAGATTTGCACCAATCGCAGCCGCGTGCGCCATGCGTTGTTAGCCAGCTTATTGTTATCCCAAGGCACGCCGATGCTGCTGGCGGGTGATGAAATTGCGAACAGTCAGCACGGCAACAACAACGCCTATTGCCAAGACAATGCCAGCGCGTGGTTGGACTGGGAAAACGCCGACATCGATACCGTTAATTTGGTACGCAAACTAATTAGCCTGCGCGCCAACTATCCTTTGTTGCGCCATCCACACTGGTTTGCCGCCGAACTTAGTGAGATCGCGTCTGCGCGCGTGCTTTGGCGCACGCCGCACGGTGACCCGATGACCCTGCAGGATTGGCATCTGCCGATCGGCGTGCAAGCTGCGGACGGCGGACTAAGCGCTGAATATTTTGCCGCCAACGCCAACGCAGCAA
>JANNYO010000670.1:0-8837 GCA_031410115.1 Rhodanobacteraceae bacterium
TGCCGTGTCGCCTTCCGGCGAGACTTCTTTGCCGTGTCGCCTTCCGGCGAGACTTCTTTGCCGTGTCGCCTTCCGGCGAGACTTTTTTGCCGTGTCGCCTTCCGGCGAGACTTAAAAATACTTAATTTCTTCAATACATTCATAGATTTGGCGAAGTTAATGAGCGCTCGACTGGCGAGTATCGGATCACAATGAGGCTACCACTCGCCCGCTTAAATTCGTGTCGGCAGCGGGTTTGAGATTAAAAAAGATTCGACTCAAGCGCAGCACACAGCGCGCGCTCAGAGGAATCTAGGCAGACAAATACCCGACAAGCCAGACTGCGCGCCCGCTCCGCAATGCGCATGCTGGGCGCAAATACCGTCAACGGCGCGCCGGCGCGCTCGGCGATAAACGCCTGCAAAAACGCCGCACTACCGACGTAACTGTGTGTCGCAACGAGACAAGACTGACGCTGTGAATGCGTCAATTGCGCCCGCACCCGCCGATACACCGGCAAAAAAATCACGTCCGCACCGCGCGCGCTAAGGGTGTCGCTTAATAGGCTCAAGCCATCGGGTGCGGCAAAAATCGCCACGGTTTGGCCAGATACATTTTGTAGCTCGGCGCAATCCAACAGTGCCTGAGCACCTTCGCCGATCGCAGGCATCAGCACATCCGCACGCGCTAACGCGGCCGCAGTCGCCGGGCCGACAGCGGCAAAACCTGCGGCTAATCGGGTGATATCGGGCAGCAGCGTGATTGCGGCACGCGCGGCAGTTGGGCTGATAAAAATAAGCCAATGCGCGACTTGCGCGCGCGCAAGCTGCGCCTGCAGTATCGCGTCAATTGGCGCAAATTGAGTCAAAATCAGCGGGCAATCGATCACCTCAAAGCCGCGCGCCGCAGCCAACACATGCAGCGCAGTGCCGGCTGCCGTGCTTTTGGCGTTTAAGAAAATTGGCTTCACGATCATGGCGTATTGTGCCCAAGCTCAAGCGCCAATTGCGTGCGTGCACGCGCCAAATCGTCTCGATATGGGTCAAGCTGCACGGCGCGCCCAAGTGCGATCAACGCGACTTCACCCTGACGCAGGGAAATTGCCGCGCGCGCGCGCTCAAACTGCACAATCGCGCGCTCGGGCGTGCGCCAAGGGGCAACACGATCTAAATCGATCCAGCATTTCGGCAGGAAGCTAAGCAGCACGAATAGCGCCATCGCCGCACTCAGCAGCCCCGCCAGGATCGGTTGCGCATGAAACGATGCGATGGCACTCGGATTTGATTGCCGCGTCGTTTGGTCGGCCAAGTCCGTTGGTGTCGCCGCAAACATCGAACCTAAAAGCAGCGCGAACAGAGTCTTCTCCGCCGTCAGCGCGAAGCCAAACTGCCAAACGATAACCGCTGCAATCAAGGCTAGCAAAGCCCCGCGCTGGGTACTCGAGCGTTCCCGCCACAGCGCCAACATCAGCCACAGCCAGCCGGCGCTGCCCAATAGGCCAATGCTCAAAATTCCGTCGACCAACATTTGATGCACGCGATCCGGCACCTCGCCGTGCCCATTCCCGGCCCACGTGCGTAACAGCACGGCGGCCTGTAAGTCAGTACCCACGCCGAGCAAAACTCTTGCACCCGGATACGGGTCAGGAACGCCTGCACCGTCGCGCATGCCATTTTGAATCATCGTGACGGTCGACACCTGTAGCACCGCGCGCAGCAGCTCCGTTCTGCTTTTAACTGACTCAAGCCTTAAAGCAAGCGCTACCAATACCACCGCCAGCGCGAGCAGCGCGCTTAAGCGCACGGCTCTGTGTCGACGCCAAAAAACCAGCGCGATGATTACCAAAGCCAGCCACGCGGCGCGCGTGCCAGACAAGATCAACGCCGCAGTTGCCAATAAAATAGCAGCCAAACCAAGATATGGCTTGAAATGGCCTGTTGGCGTTGGATCGGCCGCCGCAACTTTCGCGTGCACATTTTTTTGCCGATTAAAAATCAACACTGGCAAAGCCAACACCAGCCAGCCCCCGAGTGCGGTTGGATTGCCAAAGCCTGCAAATACGCGCCAACCAAACGCAGCGTCCCAGCCTGCAGCCAACCCAGCCCAGTTGAAAACGCCAGCCAGGTTTAAAACGATGGCCTCCAAACCGGTAAATTGCAAAATCGCCCAGCCGCCACTGATGCACGCAGCCACACTGACGGGCGGCAAAAGCACAGCCAACGGCACACGTGCAAGCGCCAAAATCGTACAAAAAAACAGCACCAAAGCGCCCTGGGAACGCTCAAAACTGCCGATCAACGCGCGCGCAGGATCCAGCGCAAGCACAGTCGAGGCGCTCAAACACATCAGCCAAAACAGCACCGCGCGCTGTAAATTCCGCGGCAAACTGGGCCACATCAACAGCGCACGCGGCAATAAAAACGTCGCTGCAAGCGCCAAACACAAGACTTTCGGACGCTCAAAATCGCGCCCCAAGCCAAACACACAAACCGGCCCCAACACGGAAAGCCAAACTGCATATGTTGATGCACTCGCACGCACAGCAAAGCCTGTATCGCCTTTCCGTGCAATACTCGGCGCTTCAACTAACTGACATTTTTTTGCAAAAACTGACATTTATGGCGCAATTCAAACCTTCTTGGTTACTTTACGGGGCCACAGGCTACACCGGCACCCTGATTGCAGAAATGGCGAAAGCGCGCGGCGCAGAGCCCATTTTGGCAGGTCGCAATGCAGAAAAACTTAAAATCCTGGCGGATCGGCTCGGCCTCAAATCGCGGCAATTTAATATCGAAGATCGCACAGCCGCAGACAAAGGCTTATTGGGCATCAAACTTGTGCTCAATTGCGCCGGGCCTTTTACGCAAACTGCCGTCCCCTTAGCCCAAGTCGCAATCCGCAATGGCGTGCATTATTTAGATATCGCCGGAGAAGTGCACGCGGTGCGCGCCCTGCAGCGTTTAGACGAACGCGCAAAGGAAGACGACGTTATGGTTTTACCCGGCGTCGCGTTTGGCTGCATGCCGGGCGAGGCGTTGCTAAGCTACATCAAAGAGAAACGCCCGGGCCTGGTGCACGCGCAGGTTGCCACTGCGATCGACGGCGGTGCCTCTAAAGGCACCATCAGCACCACGTTTGAATCGCTGCAAATGCCCGGCTACACCCGTGATCGCGGTCAACTCGTGCCGGCAAAGCCCGGCGAAACCAAGCTTGCGGTAAATTTTGGCAGCGGCGGCAAACGCGTCTGTATGACGAATCCCTGGCGCGGCGAGCTGTTTACCGCTGGCATCGGTTTAGCGATTGCACACTTGGAAACCTACACCGCCTACCCCTGGTACGTCGGCGATTTATTTCGCAAACCTGAAATTGCACAAGGCAAAGGCTTGCTCGGCAAACTGGTCAATTTTGGCCTGAGCAAAATGGCGGACGGTCCAAACGCTGCGCAGCGCGCAAAAAACAAATCCTATGTTTGGGCTGAAGGCATTGATGAAGACGGACGCAAATCCGGCGGCGTAGTCAGCGGCCCAGACGCCTATGAATTCACCGCGCTGTGCGCCCTGTACGCAGTCGATCACGTTTTGAAAGGCAAATACAAAGGCGGCTTCACCACGTGCGCAGAGCTTTTCGGCAGCGACCCACTGCAAGCGATACCGGGTTTAAGCTTTGTCGCCGCCAGCGAAACCTGACGGGTTCGCACCAGTTACACAGCACGTAAGCGACACCAGCGTCATGCTGTGACACAATTAACGCGCTTTTAATGCTGGGCCTATAGCTCAATTGGTTAGAGCGCCGGACTCATAATCCACTACTATAAGCCGCAAGGCGAGAGCAAAAAGCAGTAAAGTAAGATCGCTGAAAATGTCAAAAAGGGCCTATAGCTCAATTGGTTAGAGCGCCGGACTCATAATCCGTCGGTTCTCGGTTCAAGTCCGAGTGGGCCCACCACTTTTTGACAAAAGGTACACAACAGCTCAGCCTTGATTGGGTACAAATGGCAACCTTGATAAAGACCGCTTCCGGCACGTAGAAGGCGGTTATCCGCAAAACGGGTTGGCCGATGGAGACCAAGACCTTTCGCACCAAGCGCGACGCAGACGACTGGTCACGCCGCACCGAAGATGAAATGGTGCGCGGCGTTTTCATCCAGCGCGGTGCAGCTGAACGAACGATCTTTGCCGAAGCGCTCGAGCGCTACGTCAAGGAAGTTACGCCAATTAAAAAGCTCACCACCCAAAAAGCTGAGCGCTTGCGTGTCAAACCACTGACCGACTTCTTTGGCCAATATGCAATGACCGCCATAAGCGCCGATCTAGTGGCACGCTACCGCGACCAGCGGCTATCTACACCCAGCCAACGCAAAGACCTGGCTACCGGCGAATGGCTGCCCCTCAAGCCTGCCACCGTGCGCCTTGAGCTGGCACTTTTGGGCCACGTCTTCACCACAGCCATCAAGGAATGGCGCATTGGCTTGGTCGCTAACCCCGTGCACAACATACGCAAACCTTCGAGCGGTGCCGGCCGAGATCGCCGATTGCATGGCGACGAAGAAGCGCGCCTACACGAGGCCTTGGCCAAGCACTCCAATCCGAAGATCGCTTGGATTGTGCGCATCGCGTTAGAAACCGGCATGCGCTCAAGCGAGATCACAGGCTTACGTCTACGCCAGGTTGAATTAAGCCGGCGCATCGTGCGCTTGTCCGATACCAAGAACGATTCCGCACGCACCGTGCCGATGACGCGCGAAGCGCTCGCAGTGTTCGAGCTTGCAATGGCCAACCCAACGCGGCCGAAAGACACCGACCTAGTGTTTTTTGGCGAACCAGGTAAAGACGGCAAACGCCGCCCCTACAACTTTAACAAGGTGTGGAACAACCTAAAAAACAGCCTTGGACTATCGGACTTGCGCTTTCATGATCTACGCCACGAAGCCGTTTCGCGTTTGGTAGAGAAAGGCTTAGGCGATCAAGAAGTGTCAGCCATCAGCGGACACAAAAGCATGCAAATGCTTAAGCGCTATACACATTTGCGGGCGGAGGATTTGGTTAAGCGGTTGGACGAGGTGACCAAGTGAGGCAAGCATTTTCCGCAGAACAATTTGTCGCAGCACACCCGATTTGCGTTTATCCTGATTGCGACAAAGAGGTTCAACTGGCAGTTAAAAGGTTTCTGATTGAGATCGAGCGATCTTCGAAGAAACTGAGCCTAAAGGAAGTAAGAAACTTAGCGATAAAGCAATTCACTCCCGCTTTCGAGAACTCGTTTCTGGATATCACTGGTTTGACATTTAAGGGCATGAAAGAAGTCACTCGCCGAATCGGTGCAGATCTCGTTCAAGTATCTGAGCATGAGCTGGTCTATTCGTTTGGTCTTGACGCCGGCAGTGTTGAAGTGTCGCTACAGTATCGAAACTATGAGCCCGTCACGACCGTGACCGCTGCGGTCTCTGAAAAAGGGTTTCACTGGTCAAAAATGCTGGGTAGCGAGCGCTTTGATTTAATGATTTCGAAGCTAGTTACCGCACTTGATTCAACACGCGTGCTAGTCAAGAACTGGACTAGCGCAAGGATGCCTTTGATCGGCCTGATCGGTACAGCCAGAAACCTTGGTAGCTTTTTGGCATGCTGGCCCAAAACCAAGCTGGAAAAAGAACCTGATCAGAACCGCTCCCCCGGACTCCGCGCAAAAAAGTTCGTTTTGCGCAAATATGAGCCCAAGCCCAAGGATTTTTGTGCAGTTTGTTGGAGGCTTACCGTAGCGGCCGAAACTGAGATGAAAACCTCAAAGCCTCTGCCTGTAAGAGATCGAAAGCTCGAAACTAGGTGCAAATTTCATAAAATTGAGAAGCGCAACGAGAAGAAAATCGCCGACTCGATATCAACCGTATTTGCGACATTTTCAGCGATGGCAAGCGCCAACTCGATTTTCCGACTTTATTTGGTCAAGCAGCTTGGCCCTAACCCTCGATTCTATGCACTTTACTATTCGACCGTTGTTCCAAATGGAGTCAGCGCTCATGAAATGTGTGTTCGTTACCTGGCTTACGAATACTCGAGATTGTTTGCTTACAAAAATAAGCAAGTGGAGAAAATTGATCTTCGCATCGCTGTCGAAGAGCTAAAGCGGTCACACGCCAGCAAATTAACGAATGCGCAGATTGCCGAGCAACTCGGAACTACCGAAAGAAAAATTCAGGGTGTTAGCCCGAAAAAGTTTGCTGGTGAAGTCCAGTTCAACGAAGAATTTACCAGTATTTATGGTGATCTTTGCGCTCTGCACAACACGTGCCCGGCAGGCGAGCAGAATCCACAACTGAACAAACTGCGGCTTGCGAACCGATTGCGATGGCTCCCAGAAGGGCTCATCAAGAAAGCTCGCTTGGACGTAGAGAGGTATTTGAATGAGCTTATTCAGAATGGCATGTTTTGGCCTTCACACCAAAATGATGTAGTCAATCGCCCGTTTTTCTGAGCGAAGTCTGCATAAGTTAGTGACCGACCAAACGAAGCCAAAGGTGCTCAATGTCGGCCACATCCAGTTCAACGCTTGCCCAGTCCATGTTTGACAAATATGGGCCGCTCATCACGATCAATCAGCTCGCTCAAATACTCAATCGCACCGTTAACGGTGTCCGTATGGCGCTTGGAGAGAACGAATCCTACGCGCAGCAGCTCAACACGCATAAAATCTACATCGGGCGCAGAGTTTATTTCAAGACCCTTGGGGTAGCAGAGCTGATCGGTTAATCACCGTGGACGGAGAACTCGAAAAGCGCATCGTTGCCTTGGATGCGCGGATCAAATCGCGCGCACATTGCAACAGCAGCAAGTTTATAAGCGAGTGTTTAAACATCCAAACTGAGTCGGCGCAACAGGCTGGCGAAGTCGGCTACATGGCGCGCGTCTTGGTGCAAGCAACCCTTCCGCACAGCCAAACTCCGGGCAATCACTTTAAACGCACCAATGGTTCACTGACAGTTGAACTGGTCGCGAGCAGTAAAGGACTTCCATACGGCAGCTATCCACGCCTTTTGCTGGCGTGGGTGACCACGGAAGCGGTGCGTACCAAATCGCCAACGCTGCAGCTGGGAGACAGCCTCTCGCAATTCATGGCAAACCTTGGATTAAGCGCAACCGGTGGGCGTTGGGGGTCTATTCCCAGGCTTAAAGACCAGGCACTTCGCCTTTTCGGTAGCTTTGTTACGGCGCACGACGCGCTCAAGCAAAACGATCGCGGCCGCAACATCATGGTGGCAGACGAATGGGACTTGTGGTGGGACCCCGCGCAAACGGTGCAACAATCTTTGTTTGGCTCGTGGGTCAAATTGACGGACCGCTTTTTCAACGAAGTGACCGAAAGACCGGTACCGCTTGATATGCGCGCCATCCGGGCACTCAAGAAGTCGCCGCTAGCTTTGGATATTTACGCGTGGGCAACCTATCGCGCCAGCTACTTGCCGCGTAAGACGCCGATCAAATGGGAATCGCTGCAGCAACAATTTGGCAGCGGTTATCCGGAAACGCCTCAGGGAAAGCGTAATTTCAAAAAGAGTTTTTTGGAGACTTTGCGAAAAGTCGGAACCGCTTATCCAGACTTGCGCTCATGCATCTATGAAGAAAAGAACAACCTTGTGCTGATGCCGATGTCGCCTCACGTTAGGAAATCTAAGTAAGCACTAGGCCAGCCCCTTTATTCAATGCCAAGCTGCGGCCCGGGCAACGGCAAACGACATTGCAACGAAATCAGTAAATTGCAATGGCGCAAAATTGTATTGTGCAATACAAAGTTCGAAAGCATGCTGCGAGCCTCACACCATTCCGTGATTTATCACTGAGTGAGCGCATCAACTGGTGTTCATTCCGCGCCCCTCTTGTATAGCGGGATTACTAAAGGCACGAAAGGCGGTGAGTGCCCAGAATAGGGAGACGGTGACAGCTAAAACGCGCCGGCGCGCGACCACGCATAAACGGTACCGCTTTTTCCCGAGCTTTTACGCATAAACGGTACCGCCTTTGCGCATAAACGGTACCGCCAACACCCCGCAAACCCTTTCAGGCATTGGCTTTGCGAGCCCCTCCTGTAGTTCTTTCCTATAGAAATCCTATAGTAGTAGGCAGGTCGAATTTGTGGATAACTTGGCTGGTTGCTGAAAAACTGGTTTTGAAATCCCTACAAAAGCAGTCCCTTGAGCGGCAAATCCAGCGCTTTCGCCAATGTCACCATCATTTCCAATGAAGGGTTTGCTTTGCCGATCTCAATCTGGCTAATGAAGGCGGTGGTGATACCAGTTTCTTTGTGCAGCGTGCATTGGCTAATGCGCTTAATCTTGCGCGCGCCCTTAAACTTTTTCCCCACGCGTTGCTTCAGAGATTCTATGGCGTCGGTTTGTCGTTTTTTACCCATCGCGTATTCCTTGGCTTTGGCCGCTAAAGCAAGCGGTCAATCTCGGCTTGTTCAAGTTCGAAAGCAATCAACTTAGCCACATCTGGAATCACTGCGCACCAGGAAGGCCCAATGCGATCCATTGCTTCGGCAATGGAGAAATTCATGGCCTTTAACCAGTGCCATCGATTGAGCACTATTGCGATAGCAAGCCGCTCGCCGGTCGATTGGGCCTCCCAAGTTGCTTGACTGCCTTCAATTACTTGGCGAGCTTTGCTCAGCAGGTGCTGAAACTCACGGCTTGAGGCGTCGCTAGTCGTTGTTTTGCTCAAACTTGACTCTCCAACTCGGGAAGCTCAGGCGGCAGCAAATCTTCAAAGCCTTCAAAAAACTCGGCGCGTTGCGCGTCAGTCATGGCTAAAATGATGGGGCTGATTGCGCACGCGGTGCGCTCTTCAAAGGCTGCAATCACGTCCAGG
>JANNYO010000671.1:0-5379 GCA_031410115.1 Rhodanobacteraceae bacterium
CATCGGCTTGGACAAAGTCGCGGACACATTCAATTCAATTCGTTGTCAGCAAAGGAGAACTTCATAAGCGACAGTCAAACAAATGAAATATGGCTTGCCACACTCAAAACTGAGAACCCGCAAAAAGGTTTTGAGCTCGCTGTGAAATTGGCGCGTACCGGCGTCAAGGCGACCCAACCCTCAGCGGAGATTCGCACGGCCTTACGCAGCGCTTACGATCACGACTCGGCGCAACTGATTGCGGCGTCCCACGTTATCGCTGTGCACTATCAAACGATCGCTGCCGCCAATCGGTATTGGCTTACGGCTTCTTAGCGTACGCACCGACGACAGTCGCAAGCGCCTACCCACGGGAATAAATTTGGACGCACATAAGGTGCAAGGTATGAGCAGTTATCGTAAGTTATGGCGTGTCTTAGCAGCATTGTTAGTCATTTCTTTGGGCGTGTTGCTTTGGGCCGGCGGCGAAATTTTTCGCGCAGCACCGCCGATTCCTGAGCAAGTCGTGAGCGAAGATGGCAGCGTGATTTATACCCGGACCGACATTCAACAAGGTCGGCAAGTTTGGCAATCCATCGGTGGTATGCAGTTGGGCTCGATTTGGGGGCATGGCGGTTATGTAGCACCCGATTGGAGTGCGGATTGGCTGCATCGTGAGGCGATGAGCATTTTGGATGGTTGGGCGCGTGCTGATGGCGCGCAGGGCTACGCGCAACTTTCGCCGGAGCACCAGGCGGGGCTGCGAACACGCCTGCAAGTGATGATGCGCAAAAATACCTACGATACTAAAACGCGGACGATCACCCTAACGCGCGAGCGCGCCGCTGCCGTGATGCGTGTCGCCGCACACTATCAAAGTCTTTTCAGTGATGATCGCGCCACGACTAGCTTGCGCGAGGCTTACGCTATGAAAGATCACACGGTCGATACGCCCGTGCATCGGCGCAGTTTGAGCGCTTTTTTTTGGTGGACGGCCTGGGCTGCAACAACTGAAAGACAATTAGCTAACAATAACGTGACCGCGACCGACGGCGGTGCACCGGGCGCCTCGCCGCAAGGCGGCACGGAAAAAACAGTCTCGCCGCAAGGCGACACGGAGAAAACAGTCACCTATACGAATAACTGGCCGAGCGAGCCCCTGGTGGGCAACGCTCCGCCACCTTCGCTTTTTCTGTGGTCAATCTTTAGCGTACTGTTTCTAATCGCTGGCATTGCGGCGTTGGGTTGGCATCATGCGGTGACGCACGGGCGCGGCGAAGCGCCGCACATTATGCCCAAAACCGACCCCTTCGCGGCTCTGGTGATCACCCCTTCCATGCGCGCAACGGCCAAATACTTTTGGCTGGTGTTGGCGCTATTTATGTTGCAGATATTGCTGGGCGCGATCACCGCGCACTATCAAGTTGAAGGTCAGAATGCCTACGGATTTGCGCTATCGCAGTATTTGCCGTATTCCATTACGCGCACTTGGCATACCCAGCTCGCTTTGCTGTGGATCGCTAGCGCATGGCTGGCAACCGGGCTGTACATTGGGCCTGCGCTATCGGGACATGAGCCCAAATTTCAGCGCTTTGGTGTCAACTTATTATTTGTCTGTTTGCTAATGATCATTGTTGGCTCATTCACCGGCCAATGGCTTGCAGTGATGCAAAAGTTGGGGCTAAAACGCAACTTTTGGTTTGGCCATCAGGGTTGGGAATATGCGGATATGGGGCGCTTCTGGCAGTACTTCCTGTTCATTGGCCTGCTGCTTTGGTTGAGCCTGGTTGGACGCGCTCTATGGCCCGTTTTACGCGGGCCGACAACTGAATCTAAGGCCATTGTGCTGCTTTTGTTGCTATCTAGCGCAGCGATTAGTTTGTTTTACGGCGCAGGCTTAATGTGGGGCGAACATACGCATATTTCCGAAGTGGAATACTGGCGCTGGTGGCTGGTGCATCTATGGGTTGAGGGGTTCTTTGAAGTCTTCGCAAGCGCAGTCATGGCGCTGATATTCACCCGCTTAGGACTGATTAGGACCTCGACAGCGACGGTCAGCGTGCTGTTTGCAACGATTATTTTCATGGCTGGCGGTGTCTTAGGTACCTTGCATCATCTTTACTTTGTCGGCACGCCAATTGCCGTCGTTGCCCTTGGCGCAAGCTTCAGCGCTTTGGAAGTGGTGCCATTAACTTACATCGGTTTTGAGGCCTATCACACCTGGAAGTTGGGCCGCGCCACGCCGTGGATGGCGCGTTATCGGTGGCCGATGATGTTCTTTATCGCGGTTTCGTTTTGGAATTTAGTCGGTGCGGGCCTGTTTGGCTTTCTGATCAATCCGCCGTTGTCTTTGTATTACATGCAGGGCTTAAACTTGACGCCATTACACGGCCACACGGCACTTTTCGGCGTGTACGGCATGCTTGGCATTGCGTTGCTACTGTTTTGCCTGCGTGGCATACGCAAAGACGTTGTTTGGTGTGATGCTGCGCTAAAAGTGTCGTTCTGGTGGCTCAACATCGGTCTAGCATTAATGGCATTACTGACGTTGCTGCCAATCGGCGTCTTGCAGCTTCGTGCCGCACTTGAGCACGGCTATGCGTATGCGCGATCTGCGGAATTCATGCAGCAGCCCGTGATCGAGATGCTGGTCTGGATGCGCGTGCCGGGCGACATCATCTTTAGTATTGGTGCGCTGGCGCTATGCTGGTTTGTGCTGCGTTTGTGGATCAAGCCAAAGCTTGATACCGCTGCTTTGGAAGCTGACATTTTATCCAAAAATGCAATACGGGCTTATCGCTAGGAAGGTTGTCGCAAGAGTCTCGCCGAGCAGGCGACACGGCAGATGAGTAGCGGGCATTTTTTCCATTCTTGCTCAATGTGCGTTTCGCCTAAAATTGCACTTGCTCAGGCATTCACTGAGGCTCACTATTGCCATGACAAACGGTTGCGCCCATCCGAGGAGACGTCAATGGAAGGCCATGGAATAGAGAAGTTCGCGGACGCGAGCCTGATCGAAACGTCTACCCACCGGCCATGGTCGCTGATTGCCGCGGAGCTGCGAAGTCATCGAATCGGCGAGATCGGTGCGTTCACGCCACAAAACGCCGAAATTACCCAAATCATCCAAGACACACATGCGGCTTATAGCGTGCGGTCATCCGGCGGTGTGCGCCAACAAGTCACGGCGATTCCCAGCACGATTTGGCTGTGCCCTGCCGGTATTTGCGAGGAGGCCACTCGGCTGTCGAACGACATGCCCGAAGTGCTCCACGTGTATCTGCCGCCGCATAGTTTCATGCACTTGATACGAGAAAATAACACCGACTTTCGTGCCCAAGATTTGCGCTATCAGTGTCGCGTGGACAATCCCGCCGTTCTGAGAATGACGAGCGACATCGTCGGTGAGCTGCGCGACGAAACCTCTGCTGGCGGCATGAAAATGGACGAACTGGCGATTGAGCTGATCGGAACACTGGCCAGAGATCACGCGGAGTTCAATGCGTCTGGTTCACCCGTTACGATGGCAAAAGGTGTACTAGATCGCCGCAGGCTAAATCGCGTTTTGGAATACATCGAAACCAACCTTGACGTCGATATCAGCATCAATGATCTTGCAGAGGTCGCCTGCACCAGCCTCTTTCACTTCGTCAGGGCGTTCCGCCAGGCCATGGGCCGTCCGCCAAACGCTCATCTTGGTGCAAGACGACTAGATCGCGCGAAACAGCTGCTGGTTTATTCAGACACGTCTTTGGTGGATATTTCGCTCAACAGTCACTTCTCGAGTCAAGCCAATTTCACCAAGGCCTTCACTCGCGCGATGGGAACTAGCCCCGCACGCTATCGGCGAGCCTTTGCCAAGCAAAGCTAGACTGGATAAGTTCTATGGGCGCTAGCGAAACCAGCACCGCGCAGATGGATCTCAAGGCCAGCGGCAGTACACGCAGCCCAAAAACGATGCTAGAAGTGCTGCATCAGCTACAAAACATCGCGTGCGTATCTGCACGCAAACGCTCTCGGGCATCGGCAAATAGACCCGGCGCAGCTTGAGCTGTTTGCGGCACTGGCGGTGCGCATTTGCCGGCCACACAAATCGTGCCTAGACTGGCGGATCAAGGTCTTTATTTGGGTTCTGAGAGCACGATCTATCAAGTGCTGCAGCGGTGCGCACAGTTGGCACACCGGCGTCGGGAACGTAAGGCCAACTGACCTTGCCCCCATTTTCCATACTTCATAGTATCCATTATTTATGCCGCTATTCGTTTTTATGGTTGCGTGGCCCCCTGCCAGACTACTTGTCGCCCAAGATAAACTCTCTGGGGCGACAAGGAAAAATGGCATGAAAGAGCATCAAAAATACAGTCAAGAACGGCGTAAACAGGCATTGCAGCGGGTTGCGTTGCGCACTGACAATCAAACGATTGAATCGATTGCGGCGCTCGTCGACGTCAATGTTGGTACTTTGAAGAATTGGATGAAAGCGGCTAAAAAGCAAAGTGCAAGCGCCGGTTTGAACAAGCCCGCGAGCGCTTACACACCGCCGCAGCAACTCGGTGCCCTGCTGGAAACAGCGAAGTTGAACGATGTTGGGGTCTCCGCGTGGTGTCGCGAAAAAGGTCTTTTTCCACACGATTTGAGCGCGTGGCGGCAGGGCTTGACCGCGCCGCGTAGCGACGAGTCCGCGCAGTTGCGCGAAGTGCGCCGAGAGCGCGATAAGTTTCGGCATGATTTGGACCGCAAAAATAAGGCGCTGGCAGAAACAGCGGCATTGCTGGTGCTCCAAAAAAAGTTCCAAGCGATGTTTTCGGACGCGGTGCAATGATCGCGCCGGCGTTGCGAAAAAATCTGCGTCTTTGGATCAATGAGGCGGTGGCCGCAGGTGCTCGGCGCTTCAAAGCCTGTGCCATTGTCGGGATCACTTTGCGCTGTTTTCAGCGCTGGCGCGAGGATGATATTGATCGCCGCAGCACACGCGTGCAGGCGCCCGTCAGCGTCCTGAGCGACACTGAAGTTGAGGCCATTTTGGCGGCTGTGAATGCGCCAGAGTTTGCGCATTTGCCGGTCACACAAATCGTGCCGAGATTGGCGGATCAAGGGATCTATGTGCAATCGGCCCAGGACAATATTCCTAACGCGTAAAAGCCTGCAACAGCTCGGCAAATTTTGCCGAGTGCAGCGCCTATTCGCCGGTAGGCACCGTCAATGTTGCAATCGATCAACTGGTCGGCTTTACCCAGCCCTGCTGATCGAGCACGCGGCAACATTTAATCCGCGGTGACGTCTTCCGATAGCTGCGTACCAATGCCTCTTTGGCGCACGCCCCACGCGCCAGCGCCAATTTGGCGTTCAAGCACGTATGCGCAGGCACCGGGAACTGCCGTCCAGCGGACTGGTAAGTCA
>JANNYO010000672.1:0-6398 GCA_031410115.1 Rhodanobacteraceae bacterium
AATCCGTTCCGGTTGCGCAGGCGTTGCGGGTCAAAACTGAGCCGAATAAGGTCAGTGAAATCAGCGTTGAATTCCAACATGCGGGGGCACACTATCGGATCGACAAGGCGTTTGCGCCGACTAAAACCGCGAAACTGACGCGCGGCGATGGCGCCGTGCGCATCGACGATGCAGCCGAAGAGGCGCTGGCAAAAATGTGGCGCGCAACCTTAAGTGTGCGTGGTGCAACTGAGGCGAAACATCAGGGCTTACTCAGTTTACTGATGGTGCGCCAAGCCGATTTGTTAGAACCTGCGCTAACGCAAAGCACGCTTGATGTGTTGGCGCCGGAACTGTCGCGTGCGCTGCTTGAGCCTAGTGCCGGTAGCCGCGATTTAGCGACGCGTATTGACGCCGAACTTGCCTTACTGAGTGGTGCGCGTGGCGCGCCGGTTAAGCAGTTTGCGAAAAATATTGAAGCGCTGGCGGAACTGACGCAGACGCTGCAGAGGCTGGAATTGCCACGCCGCGAAGTCGCTAAAGATTTGGATCAATTAGCGGATTTGCGCGTCGGCCAGGCCGCAGCTGGAGATCGCGAGGCGCAACTTGTGGCACTGAGGGCGCAGCTTGATCGCAAGCTAGACGCACGTGCAGCGCTCGCGCAGGAACTGGCAAATTTACATCTGATTAGCGCACACCATGCCAGTGCACGCGACATAGCCCTTGCCGATTGCGCACGGGCAAAACAGATGTTGGACCAGCGCCGCGCGCGCGCCGCACAGCGCGCCGCAGCTGAATTTCGCGACAAGGCCCTGGCCAGCGCGCAAATCGAGCTGGCGCAGACGCTTGCCCAGCATAAGCAGCTATTGATCCAGCTGACGGCGGAAAAACGTGCGCAAACACTTGCTTTGCACGCTGCGACCGAGCGTTTGGAAATCGCACGGCGCACGCAAATTCGCCGCACATTGACCGCGTTGATCCGGCGCACCGCACATTTAGAAGCGCAGGCTGAGTTTGAGCGGGTAGCGCTGCACACGTTGCGGGCCCAGGCCAACACCCGTGCCGACGCCACAGCTCAGCTGCAAAAATTGGCGGTTCTACAGGAGCAAAGTCTTGCGCAGGCGACCGAAATTACCTTGACCCTGCCGCCAGGCGAAACGGGAAAACAACTGCCGCACGTTTTGGGAAAAGCGCTGGCGCATGATCAGCCGATTATGCTGACTGAGCGCACCGATATTGCGTTTGGCGATGGCGTCAAGCTGTGCATTTTGCCGGCGTCTGCGCGTGCCGATGGCGTGCGTGCGGCGCAGGTTTTTGCCACAGCTGCGCTAAATGCAGCGCTGGAGATTTTGGCGAAAACGCCGGAAATTTTGGCGAAAACGCCCGATCAAGCGCGGCCCGTGAGCGAGGACATGTCTGCCGTGTCGCTTGCGCGAGACATGTCTGCCGTGTCGCTTGCGCGAGACATGTCTGCCGTGTCGCTTGCGCGAGACATGTCTGCCGTGTCGCTTGCGCGAGACATGTCTGCCGTGTCGCTTGCGCGAGACTTATCCAGCATCGCCCGCGCACTCGCCAAAGCCGACGCGCGGCAGGCGCAGCTGGCGATGCTTGATGCCGCGCGCAGCGGTGAACTGGCGGCGCTGCATCGCCAGCTCAGCTTGCACAGTGCGGGCGAAATTGAGCTGGTTAAAGCGTTGCTCGCTGAGGAGGAAAAAACGCCGGAACTGAGCACGACGATCCCGATTCAACAAAGCCTGTTTGCGCCGCTCGACGCTGCACCTTTCAACGCTGCACTTTCCGACCCGACACTTTCCGACCCGGCATTATCCAACCCGGCATTATCCAACCCAGGGCCACCGTTGCAGCCGCACGCTGACGCCGCAGAATTGCTGGCAGAGCTTCAGCGTGTGCTCGCCGCCATTGAGCCCAGGCTGGTGCACGCGCAGGCCCAGTTTAATCGCAGCCAATTGGAGTTTGAGGCGCAGGCGCGCAGCGTGGCGCAAACCCAGGGCCAGCTGGAGGTGATGCAAGCGTTGCACGCTCAGGATGTCCACACACAGGGCACGAACGCGCCAAGCGATGCGGCGCTGACGCAGGAAATTGAGTCAGCCGCCGCCTTGGCACAAACGCATGCGAATGCCTTAGTGGAAACTGATCACAGTCAAAAAACGGCGGCACGCAATGTGCTGGACACAGCCATTGCCAGCGAAAAATTGGCGCTGGAATTAGCCGAGCAAAAAGCGCAGCAGCGGCTTATTTTGCAGGCCAATCTGAGTGGTCGAATTGCCGCACTGTGCCGCGCCGATGGTGAGATTTTATTGGCGCAAACCCAAGCTGCGCACGCGCCGCTGGCGGCAGCGGTGGCAGCTGACTATCGCCGGTTGGCGGCGTTAACGCATTTGAAAACCGCGCTGGCGCAGGCGCAGGAAAATTTCGAGCGCGATTTGAGTTTGCCACTGAATGAAAAATTGGCGCCGTATTTACGCTGCGTTTTTGGCGCCAGCGCGCGCGTGCGTTTCGATGGCAACTTAACGCCCACGCATATGCAAAGGGGCCAAATCGCCGCGTTGGATGCCGAACTTGCAGACCTAGGTTTAGGCCAATCGCGCAGCGATTTTGCCGTGGCGGAACTCAGCGTTGGCACGCGCGAACAATTGGCGCTGCTGGTGCGTTTGGCCTATTGCGATGTGTTGGCACAAACCGGTGCTGCGGTGCTGCTGGTGTTTGACGACGTGCTGGCCTACAGCGACGATGCCCGGCGCACAGCGTTTGCGGTGGCGCTAAAAATGGCGGCGCAGCGCCATCAAATTATTCTACTCAGCTGCCGCCCGAACGACTGGCTCAGCCTGCGCGATAATACCGTGCATCAGCTTGCCTTGGACGCGCGCGCGCTAGCGCCCGAGTCCGAGTCCGAGTCCGCGCCCGAGCAGGTTTGAGATTAGCCGTGTTTGAAGTCATCCATTCGCCCAGGCTTGAAGATTTAGCTGAGCAACTTGCCGATCAACTGCGCAGCCAGCGTCGGGCTCAGCCGGAACGCATACTCGAACCGATTACCGTTGTGGTTGGGCATTTGGGCATGGCGCGCTGGCTAGAAATGCGCATCGCCGAGCGCTTTGGAATTTTTGCAAACGTGCGATTTATACTGACCAGCGAATGGCTAAACGCCGAACTCACACGGTTTAAAACGCACAGCTCCGGCGCAAGCGCATCATCAGACATTTCCAGCGGGCGTGAAGCATCCGACTCGTCCAATGCCTGCGTGCGTTTCACCCTGGGGGTGATGACTTGGGGTTTGTACGCGCTTATTGGCGCCGCGCAACCGGCTTGTGCAGAGCGCGATCGTTTCGCATTGGCACAGCGTTTGGCGCGCGTGTTCGGCGAATATTTAATTTATCGCCGCGAGTGGCTGCTGGATTTTGAGGCCGACGCCGCGCGCGCATTGCAGTCGGGCAGAGCCGACAAAAGCCGCGGCCGACATGAGTTACCGCTTTCGGATCAGTCGATGAGTCCCGCCGAGCAGGCGACACGGCAGATGAGTCTCGCCGATCAGGCGACACGGCAGATGAGTCTCGCCGATCAGGCGACACGGCAGATGAGTCTCGCCGATCAGGCGACACGGCAGATGAGTCGCAGCGCGCAGGCGCGAATCTGGGCTGAGCTGAGCCGCAGCCTCGGCGGTGCGCATCGTGCCGCTTTGTTTTCACCACTATTGCGTGCGATTGAGTGTGCGCAGGTTGAAGGTCAAACTGACCAAACGTTTCGCCTGCACCGCGAGACTGCAAACCTACAGCCCATTTATTTTTTTGGTTTCAACCATCTGCCGCCGGATCTAATTTTGCTGTTGCAGGCCTTTAGTGCACGGCGTTTGGTGCAGATTTATTTTCCCAATCCGTGCCTGGAATATTGGGCCGACGTGGTGCGCGAGCGCTTTTTGGCACAGCGGCGCTTGAACGGTGATTTGTTTTCCACCAGCGCGAGTAGTGATGGGGTAAGCGGGCAGGGCGGCGATTTTGGCTTTGATCATTTTGATGTGGGGCACCCGCTTTTGGCGTCCTTAGGTGGCATGGGTCAAGCGTTTTTTGCCGATCTCAACAACGTTACCGAACACTTCAGCGTAGCGCAGGCAAAGCCGATATCTGCTCCGGTATCGGCGGCATCAACGCAACCGGCGAACGGCGTGAACCCCGGCAAGCACAGTATTTTGTCAGCGTTACAGCACGGCATCACCTATCTGAAGCCCACTTTCGCACCCAGCACACTGCGCGCAGACTCCAGTGTGCAAATCGTGCAGGCAGAAAATGCGCTGCATGAATTATATCTGGTGAAAGAAAAAATAATTAGCTTACTAAGCAATGACGCGACGCTCAAGCTGCAAGATATTGCGATTATGGCGCCGACTTTAAATAACTATGCGCCGCTGTTGGCGACTGTTTTTGGCCCTGAGCTCGGCGCTACGCCACGCCGGCAAAGTGCGCTGCGCTATTCGGTTTTGGATCAGGCGGACACGAATTCACTGCCGCTGTTAACGGCGCTGTTAGATTTACCCGAAGCGCGATTTGAAGCCGCGCAGTTGCTGGCGCTGATGGCGCTGGATTCGGTGCGGCAACACTTTCAATTAAACGCCGCTGATCTAGATCTGGCGGCGCGTTTGTTGCAACGCGCGCGCATCGCGTTTGGCTTTAACGATGCGCATCGGCGCCAGCTGTTGCAGATCGAAGACGCGCAATTGGCCTCGCATTCCTTGCACACCTGGGAAGCGGGCTTGGATCGCCTGCTGCTGGGGTATCTGCATGGTACGCCAACGGATGATTTGAGCGCTGGCAGCGCTTGGCCGGTGTCGGCAATCCAGGCACGGCATGCGCCGATTTTGGCGGCGCTTGTGCAGTTGCTGCGTTTGGTGCGGATATTTGTGTTTGGCGCGCGCCGTGATCGCACGATTGCTGATTGGACGACGTGGTTGAAGCGTCAGCTGATCGCTTTTTCCGGCGCGGACGGCGCAGCCTCGGCGCATACAATTTTGTCTCAGCTTGAAAAAAATGCTGCGCTTGCCCATGGTATTCATGGGGCAAGTGGAAGTCACGGGGTAGGTGGAAGTCACGGGGTAGGTGGAAGTCACGGGGTAGGTGGAAGTCATGGGGGTGGCGCGCCTGCGCATCCGGTTTCCTTTGTCGCCCTGCGCGCTGCATTGCTTGAAATGCTTGCGCAAACGAATCGTCGAATCGCGCCGGCATTGGGGGCGATCTGTGTTTCAGGACTGGTGCCGATGCGCGCACTGCCGTTTAAAGTGATCGCGCTGATCGGCCTAAATGCCGGCGAGTTCCCCAAGCCTGAAAGCCCGGATATTTTGAATTTGATGCGTGCCAACGGCGCACGGCGCGCCGGTGATCGCAGCCGCGTGCAGGAGGATCGCTATTTATTTTTAGAAGCGATCATGGCCGCGCGTGAGACGCTCATTTTGAGCTATCAATCGGCAACCGCGCAGGGCTCAACGGCGCCACCTTGTGGCTTATTGACCGAACTTTTGACCCAGCTTGAAGCCCAGTTTAAGACGCGGCTGGGTGCAACGCCCTGGTTGAGCGCGGCAAAGAGTGCTGCGCCGGACTTTACTGTGCCCGAGTTTACTGGGCCCGAGTTTGCAACAGAAAATTTTGCTGCGCAGCAAAACGATGCGGTGAACCGATATCCAACGATCCATGCGCCGGTTGAATTGACGCATGTGGGTGCGCCCGAAATTCTGTCGCTTGATGAACTACTGCGTTTTTGGAAAAATCCGCTGCGCGCGTATGTGCAGCAGCGTTTGCGGCTACACATCAGCGCGCCAGAAGCGGACGATGATCAAGCGATTGAGCCGCTGAATTTGGCAACCTCGCCGCGCGAGCGTATCGAGGCGCGGCTGTTGGCGCACGCGCTGCAAACCGATATGTTTCCAAACAAAGCGCCGGCTTGGTTGGGCGTAAGTGGTTTATTGCCCAGTGGCGCGCTGGGGCAACAAAGCTTTGCGCAAATTGCAGCTGAAACCCGTGCCGCCTGGCTTTCGATCCGTGGCAAATTCCCCGAGTTTGTCGGCGCGGTGACAGCACCCATACGCATTGATTTAAATTTCGGCGCGACACGTCTGGTTGGATCTGTTGCCGATGGTTACGCGCCACAGCGCGCGCTGGGTATCGTCAGTGCAAAAGCGCTGCACGGCAGCCAACGCCTACAGATTTTGTTGCAGCTGATGGCTTTGCGCGCGGCGGATGCGCCAACGCGCGCACACGCGTCGGCGCCGATTTTGGCGGCGGCTTTGGCACTATCGCCAGCACCTTGGCGCGCTCTATTTTTTGGGCCAAATGCGGGGGATATCACGTTTTGCCCAAACGGTGAATTTGCCCGAAACTACCTGGCATAATTAATTGCACTGCGCGCAATGTATTTGC
>JANNYO010000673.1:0-3214 GCA_031410115.1 Rhodanobacteraceae bacterium
CCGGCGCTTGCTCAGTACAGAGCCTGGTGAATATCCGCTGGTGTCTAATTCCGCTTTAACCACGCCTAGGCCACGCAATGTTTTCGCGGCACCATCAATTTTTGAGAAGATGCGCACGTCGCCAGTTCGCGCGGCTAGCGCGCGATCGCTCATGCCATAGCGCACTTGGACTGCATAGCCTCCTGGCAAGCCAACGATGGCGGCAGAGCGGACCGAGCCGGCCTCGACCAGCTCGCGCAGCGTGGCTAATTTAACCGTTTTAGCATTCATGGCGCACTTTTTGACTATTAACTATAAGCGACAGTATCGCATAGAAGATTGACTTAATAATCAAATAGAGCGCCCAGGATTACATAACACCTATTCGGCGCACTCCAACCCCGCCGTCGGCGGGCGGCACACTCCGCTTCACCTCAACCGCCCGTAGACGAGCGCAGCGTCCAGCTTTACCGGCCTGCCTCGATGCTTGGCGAATTCTTGCGCTACGCCCTGCGTGCCTCTTGAATACTTCCGTTCCCTGCTGACCAAACAGCGTGCGCCACACCCCCAAAGACTGAGCGCGGATGCGCCGCGCATGATGCACCACCGAGTCACTGAGACTGCCAAGCCGTGAGCGGCTTGTCTGGAAAACTGGACTTGAGCATTGCTATAACGTCTTGCATTGCATGCTTATGCACTGCAGCATTCCGGCTAGGTATGAGCGACTCTTTTTTCCGTGTCGCCTTCCGGCGAGACTCTTTGTCTAAATCAAGCCATATGTCATCGCCTTCGGGGGTTTGGTGACAAAACTCAATTTGGCGGAAGGTTTCAATCGTCGGCGGTTCTTCGCCCGCAGAAATTCATTCGTGTGTCGGAGGTATGTTTGTTTACCGTGTCGTCCAGTCGAGAATTTTGCTGATTGTTATGTTGTGCCAGAGTTTAAGGCCGCAACAACCATCCGATCAGAGCTGCGCAAATGCCGCTGCATTGCCGCCGCGGCGCGCGCGCCCAAGGTTCGCAGCCACAGCCACTGGCGCAGCTCGCGCAGGGGCGAATGGCTGCGCGGCGTTTCTAAGCGAAAGCGCAGCTCACACGCCGCGCCTGTGCCGCTGACGGCTAAATCCAGCAGCACTAGACCCTGCGGCAGGCCCAGCGCTAACACCATGCGCTTGCCGGGTTTGAATACCAGCACGCGCAGCAGTGCGTCACTGTGGCGTAGCCGCAACACCGCCATATCACCGACGTTACAAAGCCCCGGCGGCAGTGGATGCATACTTTGGGCGTGCGGCCACCAGTGCACCAAGCACGACAAGTCGCGCAGGCAGTCGAACACGTTTTCGCTGGCGTATGGCAGCGCCAGCGTCAGCGCAAAACAGTGCATGTCCATGCTCGAGGTGGTGGTGCGCGCGGTGCGGGCGCAGGTGCAAAAAACGGTGTCCATGATCGCTATTCTCGTCTGAGCGTTTGGCTAGTTCGACAGCTGCTAGTTCGACAGCTATTTCACTAAGTAGTCGGTCAGTAGGGCGCTGACCTCAGCTTTCAATTTGATCGGGTCAGCGTCCGCTTCAACGTTTTCGGCGCGTGCAAACAGCGGCATAAACAGTGCGCCTTGATCAGGTGCCGCTTTCAGGCTGATGCGATTTCCGGTGCGCAAGCGCGCTGCCCAATCGCGGCGCACCGCTTGCCACAGCGCGGCGGTTTTTTTGATGTAGGCGTCGCCTTCGGAAAAATCGGCACCCGAAATGGCTTCGTAGCGATTCACGCCATATTCGCGCGCCAGCACCGGATTTTCGCGGCGCAAATTGCCCTCAGCATCAAGCGCAACTTTGTTGTTTTGCTCCTCTTGCACCCAGCCGGTCGGCGTAATCGTGTGTCGGTTGGTTCCTAACAAGGCCTGATAATCAGAGCGCACACTCCATTCGCGACGTGGCAGCGGGCGTAGGCCTTCACTGCCCTGCCAACTGGAATAATTGCCGCTGTGCAGCCAGCGCCCCATGCCGCTGTAGCGCGGTGAATCGTCGACTTGATAAACCGTTTGGCTCCAGCTGCCGGTGGCTTGGCTCGCGCTGACAGGCACCTGCTGCCACTGGTGCGGCCCTAAATAGAGGATCTGTGTGCGCGGCTGATACTGCCAATCTTGCCGCCAGTGTTTGGTCACGATCGTTGACTTGGGTTTGCCGACGTCAGCTTGGATATGCATCACTAAAACATGCTGTAAGGAAATAAAATCCGGCTGATCAATAATCGCATAGACTTTTTCCGTGCCCCAGCTTTGATATGGGGCGGCGGGTTTAAAATCAGCGGTGAACCCTGCGACTTCGATGAAATCGAAGCTGACGCGGTACTCGCCGGCCATTGCCAAAATTGCGGCGTGGTCTTTATCCGCGTTCGCCGCCGCTTGCAGTGTTTGCCAGGCTTTGCTCGGCGCGGTTGCCAACACGATCGCGGCGCCAACCGTACTGCCGCCGCGCGGCGTCATCTTGTCGCCGTCAATGAATTTCCACGCGAAGGTGTATCGGTGTGCGCTTAAGTCAACTGACGATTTCGCCACAGGCTTAGCGTCGTAAGCATTGGCAGTAGCTGCCACGCAGAAGGCGATCAATAAAATTAGTTTCATAACAATCACCAGCTTAGGTTAAGGGCGGCACTTAGGCTGCGGCCGGGGCGGCTGAAGCGCAAGATACCAGCATCGTTTGCCGGCCTGCCGCGCACATCGCTCCAGTCAAAATATTGCCGGTCGGCTAAGTTGAAGGCGGCTAGATTTAAAGACGCGATCTGATTCAACTGAACTTCCGCGAGCAAATCAAAGCTGGCGTAACCACCCGGGCGATACTGACTGCCGTTGGCTTCGTTGATGCGGCCTTTGCGCTGCACGCCGGTGCCGATCAATTCCACCCGCCAGCTAGGGCGCGCATAACTCAAGCCTAGCACCGCCTTGCTCGGATCAATGGCGTTCAGCGGCACTGCGTTGGCAATATCATCGCCGTGGCTGGAGGCAAGTGCAGTGCGCAGCTCAAAGCCTTCTAAACTGGGCAAAAATTCGTCCAATATGGCCTGCGCGCGCAGCTCTGTGCCGCGAATCCGCACGCGCCCTAAATTTTGCGATTGAAATGTCGACAGCTGGCTTTGCGGGTCGGTGCCGATCAACACAAAGCTTTCAATAAAGTTCCGATAGCGGTTTTGATAGGTCACTAAATCCACATAGCCCGCCGGCCCATTCACACGTAGGCCAAGC
>JANNYO010000674.1:0-6693 GCA_031410115.1 Rhodanobacteraceae bacterium
GGCTCAGCTGGGCACGCGCTTGCCGGCGGCGGCTGGTTGGGCGCATTCCACGCTGCTGACCGCAACCGAACGCGCAATCGCGGAAGTATTCGGTAGCGTCACTGCCCGCGCACTCATTGCGCGCGGATTGAGCGGCCAAGAGCTGGGTTTGGACGCGATTTTGGAGGCGCTGGATCAATCGTCATCGCGGGTGCGCATGAGTGCGCAGCTGCTCAACACCACCTTCGAACATATGCATCAGGCCGTTAGCGTGGTGGATAGCGATTTGAACTTGGCGGCTTGGAATCGGCGCTATGAGCAACTATTTACTTGGCCGCCCGGCATGCTCGCGCAGGGCCAACCCATCGCGGCGCTGATTCGCCATACCGCGAGCGAATATGGGCTATCGGAAAGTCAAATCGATGCGCGCGTCGCCAAGCGCCTGCTGCAGCTGCAGGCGGCAACGCCCTATCGCAGCCAACGCACCCTGCCCGATGGCCGCACCCTGGAGGTGCGCGGCAGCTGCTTTGGTGTACGCGTGCCGCGCACCACCGCAACAGCCCCCGCCGTAGCGGTTGCACTGCCCGTTTCCGGCTTACAACAGCTGTGCGTGCTGTGTGTGGATGATCATGATGACGTATTGCAGGCACTGAGCGAGCTGCTGGAACGCTGGGGCGCGCGTGTATACGCCGCGCGCAGCTGTGCGCAGGCGCAGGCGTACATGCAAAACGAGACAGTCAACCTGGCGCTTATTGACTACAGCTTGGGTGCCGGCGAGCCAAATGGACTGGAACTGATTGCCCAACTTCGGCAAGCCAAGCCCAACCTAGTCGCGGCACTGCTGACCGCTGAAACGAATCCCAGCGTGCCACAGTGGGCGGCTGAGGCCAATGTTAGCCTGATAAAAAAACCGATACGCCCGGCCGCGTTAAGGGCGTTTTTGGAGAGTTCGAGGGCGTGAGGTTGGGTTGAGTAAGCCCTATGACTAAACCAGCATGTTTTCAGGATGAGTAGCGCGACTCGGCCGCTACTTTTTGGCACTTGCCGCGCCAGCCAACACAGAATCTAAAAACGGCAGTCCAACTACCGTTTCTAGGTTAAACGACACGCAACCAGCACTATCAAGCCGAGCAACACGCAAACCGTGAGCGCTCAGCTGTGCATGCTTGATACCCACATTGCAGTCGCGCTGTATGAAGGGAAAATTGCGGGGCTAAGTGCCCGTGCCAGAAACATGCTTGACGCCGACGAGTTAACCGTGTCCCCGCCGTCGTACTAGAACTCGAATTGCTGCACGAAATTCAGCGCTGATACCCTGCACGGCCTGAGCATGAGTTTCACACGTGACCCATTTGACCGCCTGATTACCGCGCATGCCTCGCTGATCAGCGCACCGCTAATAACCCTTGATTCCCGCATTCAGGACCATTATTCGGGTGCGCTGGGCTAGTTGTGGACGATAACTAGACCAGTGACCAAAAAATCCTTGTTTAGCGCCATCGCCAATTAAGCGGCCAGCAAAGCGCAGGATTCGTGTGGCGGTGCGGCGAATGACGTTGTAGCAGCAACGCCACAATCTTCGCCTTTTTTTCGATCCCGCAGGGATCAAAGAAGGTAGCCGGTGTGTCGCAGCGGCAAAGCGGTGTAGACCACCGGAATTGTCGCGCCACAGATTTCAACCCCGCTAGGGTCGCACAATCAGACTCGACGGACAAATTCCTGTGCGACCCCTACCGGGGTCGAACCAGATTTAAATTCTCGCCGGTGGTCTACGCCGCTTTGCGGCTACGGCACACCGCCCAACCAACCTCAATCCACCCAAGGCCTCAGTACCTCCGCCAACCAATCCATCATCACCCGCAGCCGCTTGGAAAGATGTTTTCGACTGGCGTAGACCAAATGGACTGGCATTGCTTCAGAGCGTAAGTTCGGCAAAATTTCAATCAACTTTCCGGCCTCAATCAGTGGGCGCGCCCCTACCACGGGCATTTGGGTGATGCCCAAACCTGCGACACATGCCGCCGTGTACGCATCGGTATTGTTGACCATAATCTGGCCACGCATGGCGTGCAGCTGAAAGCGCGTGCCGTCAAAATACTCAAAACCATCGGCGGCGCTGACACCAAATTGGCCGACGTAATGCACCAGTAAATGCGCGTCTAAATCGGCGAGCGTGTGCGGCGTGCCAAAGCGCGCGACGTAGTCGGGGCTGGCGACATTGAGCACTGCGAAATGCCCGAGCAAGCGCGCGACTAAACTGGAGTCTTTCAGATTGCCCACGCGCAGCACGCAATCAAAACCTTCGGCCACCACATCGACAAAGCGATCCGTGCAGCTGAGTTCAATGTTCACGCCTGGATGGGCGTGTAGAAATTCTGGCAGGCGTGGCAGCACCAAATTGCGGGCGACGCCGGTGGGCAGATCAATTCGCAAGCGCCCAGAAAGCGCGGTGACGTCTTGCCGAAAGGCGCCGTCCAGTTCGTCTAGATCGCTCAGCAAACTGCTGCAGCGTTCGACCAGCGCGCTGCCGTCTTGGGTCAGCTGCACGCTGCGCGTGGTACGGTGAAATAACCGCGTGCCCAGCTGTTCTTCCAACGCGCGCACAGCACTCGAGACCACGGCTTTGGATAGCCCCAGGCGTTCAGCGGTGGCGGTAAAGCTCTGGCATTCGGCCAAGCACACAACGATTCGATATTGGTCTATACGGTCCATTGTTCTCAAAATTAAGACAGTGATTATTCGAAACGTCAATTTATGTGCATGCATCGATGCAATAGAGTAGCGCTGTGCTGATTGCAGTGCCAGCCCCAAAGCGCAAACGCTTCGCAGCAACACACTTCCCTGATCAAAGGACTACGCCATGCAAACCAAACCTTCCGCAAATAAACTCGCACTGATCACCGGCGGCAGCCGCGGCCTGGGCCGCGCCACCGCGTTCGCCCTGGCACACGCCGGCACAGATGTCATCGTGACCTATCAAAGTCAGCGTGCTGCAGCAGATGAAGTGGTGGCCCAGGTGCAAGCGCTCGGGCGCAAAGCCGCGGCGCTGCCGCTGGATTTTGCTAACGCCACGGGCGTTGCTGAGTTCGTGCGCCAACTACACAAAACGCTAGACGCCCACTTTGGCCGCACGCAGCTTGACTTTTTGGTCAACAACGCTGGCATGGGCGTGTACGCGCCGGTTGCGCAAACCACCGAGGCGCAGTTCGATGCGCTGATGCAAACGCACTTCAAAGGCCCGTTTTTCTTGACCCAGGCGCTGATGGCGCACATTGCCGACGGCGGGCGCATCGTCAATATCTCGACCGGATTAACCCGTTTTGCGATTCCTGGCTACGGGGCTTACGCGGCAATGAAAGGCGCGATGGAAGTGCTGACGCGCTATTTGGCAAAAGAGCTAGGCGCACGCGGAATCGCCGTCAACACGCTGGCACCTGGTGCGATTGAAACCGACTTTGGTGGCGGCGCCGTGCGCGATAACGCTGAGCTTAATCAGTACATCGCCAGCCAAACCGCACTCGGGCGCGTGGGCGCACCAGACGATGTTGGCCTGGCCATTGCCAGCCTGCTATCGGAGAGTAATCGCTGGGTCAATGCGCAGCGAATTGAAGTATCGGGCGGCATGTTTGTATAGTGCCGGGTCATTGCTCAGGACAGGCGCTGTAAACGTACGCGTCAGCACTTCGCCATTCGCGAGCGGTGCGAAGGGCATGGGCAACAGGTCGTAGCTGGGGGTAGAATATCGAGATTTATACGTCAGATTTTGAATAGATTTTTTAGTTGAAATTGTGGCAATGCACGCGCATCAGCTACAAAACCTAGCGACCAATCTCACTCTGCATCGCCGCGTGCAGACACGATCACAATCGGCAGCGTTGGGTAGCAGGCACGCAAATGGATCAGCGCGGAAAACCCATGCGCGTCCGGCATATTTAAATCCAAAAGCAACAAATCCGACTCGAACTCGGCACCGACATTCCCGGCTATCTAATTCTGCTTTGCGCGGCCGGGTTGAGTAAAGCTCTCGAGTGGGGCGGCGGATGGCGTCGGCACCTCGACCCGGAATGCCGCCGCGCTGAGATCATGTAGCGATAAAATTTTGGCTAGGACAATCGCGTTTTTATAGCGCTGACCGTCGCATTTAATCGAGATAGAATAACAATTATAAAAATAGCGTTTGAATCTGATTTCATTGCATGATAAGCATCAAAATGAACTTTAACATCAATACAGCCGAGGAAACTCTGCGCCAATTTGCGCTGCGTTTACGCGCCCAACGATTGGCGCAGGAACTTTCGCAGCACGCTTTGGCGGGTATGGCTGGCTTGTCGTTGGGCACCGTGCGTAAACTGGAAACCGACGGGCGCTGCTCGTTGGAAACACTGATCCGCGTCGCGCAGGCGCTGGGCTTGGTCGGTGAACTTGAACCCTTGTTTGCGCAAAAGTCTGAATCGATCGCCGCAATGCAGCGTGCTGCACGCATACAACTTCGCCAACGCGCGCCCAAGCGTTCGCGGCTATGAAGTTACTAGATGTTTACTACAGCGGTTGGGGCGAAGACTGGCGGCTAGGGCGGCTGGCGGACGATGGGCGTCAGCTGCTGTTTGAGTATTCCAGCGAAGCGCTTGCACAGGGCCTGGAACTTTCGCCCGTACACTTGAAACTGCGCGCGCAAGCTTACGGTAGTTTTCCGCCGTTTCAATTTAAACTGCCGGGTTTAGTCGCGGACGCGCTGCCGGATGGCTGGGGCTTGCTGCTGATGGATCGGTTGTTTCGCCAGCAAAAACGATCACATCCTAGCGCGCTGGATCGCCTCGCTTTTATCGGCGAACGCGGGCTCGGTGCGTTGCGCTTTGTGCCAGCTGCGCAAACTGAAGTCAGCGCGCCGGACTGGAATTTGCTGACGCTAGCGCAGTACAGCATGCAAATGCTCAAGGGCGAAGCGCGTTCGGTGCTGCGCGAATTAGCAGTGACGGGCGGCTCGCCCCAGGGCGCGCGCCCAAAAGCGTTGGTCCACTACGAACCTAACACCGGCGCAATCAGCACGCACAATAACGCGCTCGGCGCACCTTGGCTGGTCAAATTTCCGGCGCAGGGCGAACACCCAGAAGTCTGTGCGATTGAGGCGCTGTATTTGAGTCTAGCAGCGGCCTGTGGCATCGCAACACCGCACTGCCAGCTGTTTGAACTGACCCCGAAAATCTCGGCCATCGCCGTTGCGCGCTTTGATCGGCAAGCGGGCCTGCGTGTGCCTGTCCACAGTTTAGCTGCGCTGTTGCACAGCGATTTCCGCCAACCAGGCAGCGTGGACTATTTGGGTTTGTTGCGCGCCACACGCTTGCTGACCCGCGATGAACGCGAAGTGCAAAATGCCTTTGCCCGCGCCGTATTCAACGCCCTCTTGCACAATCGCGATGACCATCCGAAAAACATTGCCTTTCGCCTAGATCAGGATCGCCGTTGGCGTCTCGCTCCGGCGTTTGATTTAACCTTCAGCACCGGCCCCGGTGGGCAGCACCACATGGATTTTGGCGGTGTCGGGCATGATGTTGGCGGCGCTCATTTGCGGCAACTTGCGAAAGCAGGGGGGCTTTCCACCCTTTTCGCGCAAACGGTGATTGAGCGCACCGCGCAAGTGGCGGGCGAACTCGCCGCGCGTACACGCGCGTTCCCAATACGCGCCGCCACCGTGCGGCGTTTGGCGACTAGCGTCGCGGCCTGTGTCAAGTTGGCGCTGATAAAATGACGAATCGTCACTGCGCGACACTCTCGCGAATCACTCGCGCAACAATCAAAACCTGCACCACGTCAGGGTTAGCAAGCGTTGA
Organism: Rhodanobacteraceae bacterium; assembly: GCA_031410115.1. Classification (GTDB taxonomy): domain Bacteria; phylum Pseudomonadota; class Gammaproteobacteria; order Xanthomonadales; family SZUA-5; genus JANNYA01. Next base: position 5,808 of record JANNYO010000674.1, read on the forward strand.
AATATCGCCCAGGTTTTCAAACTCGTTAGCGGCTATTTTGCGCAAGATTCGACGCTTGTTATCCGTCGCGCGCGACCACAGTGTCATACAGCCCATAGTGCGACAATCCCAAGTGGCTTTCGATGCCAGCGAAGCGTCTTCGTAGCGCCGAAACGCAAACACCGCCTGATTCATCTGCTCGGTGTTGAATACTTTCAGCTGCACCAAAAGGTGAAAGTCCTGCACCGTCAGGCCCGTTACGGTCAAAAACAAGTCAGGCTCTAGTTTGGTGATGACATCCTGCAGCGTGTTCTCACGAAAGTCTGTTCTACTAAACCAGCCCGTGTTTTAGCCCTCCATTGCTGAAACACGGACCAATGATTGTCCGCAATAAAAAACCCTCGCTCGTCGAGGGTTTTTTTATGTGGCTTGCGAGGGTGGTGTTCAAGAACTTTTTTTTGACCAGTGCGGTGCGCACATCAAAGTCGGTAAAAAGCGAACCATCATCGCGCTCGGCGGCCTCATCAAGCTCGATGGTGTAGTTCTCAATGGCGGCGGTTTTGAGTTGCCCGGCCACCCGCTGCTTTACACGGCGCGTGGTCTGGCCGACTTTGAGCAGGCCGTGGTGTGCGGGGACGGCAATGGTGTAAGCGTAGATTCGGGGGCGCGCTTGTGGTTTCGGCGGCAGGATTTCGTCGATGCTGGGCTTATGCATCGGCGCGCTCCGCCAAGGCCGAATCGATGAGGTGCCGCTCGCGCTCAATTTCCCGCCGAAGTTGATCTTCCGTGGGTAGGCAAAGCATGTATTTGGAGGCAAAAATTTGTTCGCGATCGTTCAGTACCGAATAGCGGGCCACGGTTTCGTTCTTTTCTGTGCAGAGAATCAGGCCGATGGTCGGGTTGTCGT
>JANNYO010000675.1:0-1978 GCA_031410115.1 Rhodanobacteraceae bacterium
CGAGCGAAACAGCGTCAAGTCCACAATAGGATGCTTTTCCGTTAGCTCCCAAACAATAAAAATCACGCAACCAAAACCTGCGATCAGCGCCAGTGCAACAATTTCTGGGCTGGCAAACCAATCCAGCTCGCGCCCGCGATCCAGCATTAATTGTAAGCTTCCTACCCATACAATCAGCAGTGCGATGCCGATCAAATCAATTGGCAGCTTAAGCGTCGGGGTGTCTTTCGCTTTCAGCACCGACCAAGTCACCGCCGCCGCCAAAAAACCTACTGGCACGTTCAATAAAAAGATCCAGCGCCAGGAGGTGTGATCACTGATGTAGCCGCCCAACAGCGGCCCGCATACCGGTGCTACCAGGGTTGTCAGCGACCAAATCGCCAGGCCGGTGCCAGATTTACTGCGCGGGAACACATACATCAGCAGCGATTGCGACAGTGGAATCATCGGCCCAGAAACCGCACCCTGCAGCACGCGAAAAGCAATCAGCGATTCCAAACTCCACGCCATACCGCACAGCCAGGACGCCAAGGTAAACAAAACCAGCGCGCCGACAAAAGTGCGCACGCTGCCAAAGCGCCCCGCCAGCCAGCCGGTCATTGGCACACAAATGCCGTTGGCAACGGCAAAACTGGTGATCACCCACGTGCCCTGTGACGACGACGCGCCTAAGTCACCGGCAATCGTTGGCAATGAAACATTGGCGATGGTGGTGTCGAGCACCTGCATAAAAGTCGCCAGCGCAATCATCGGCGCGGCGACGCGCAGCTGGGCGGGGCTCAGCAGCCCTGCGTCGGCCAGGATTTCGCTTGATCCGGTGGTTGAAGCCGCAGCCGCCACCGTTACGCTCGGTTATCGCGAATAATTTGCGCAATTTGCGCGCTAATCGCCACGTCATCCGCCTGCTCCAAGGCCGCGCGATCGAGCGCCACCGGAACGAATTGCGGCGCTTCCAAAATCGTATCGCGGACATCAATTTCCGCGCGCATGGACAAGCCAACGCGCAGCGGATGGGCTTTCAGCTGCTCGGGATTGAGCGCAATGCGCACCGGCACACGCTGCACGACTTTGATCCAGTTTCCGCTGGCGTTTTGCGCGGGTAGCAGCGCAAACGCAGCGCCAGTGCCCGCGGAAAGCCCCACCACCACGCCGTCAAATACGACGCTGCTGCCATAAAAATCGCTGCGCAGACGCACCGGTTGCCCAGGGAAAACCCGGCCGAGCTGCACTTCTTTAAAATTCGCATCGACAAATACGCTTTGCAGCGGAACGACATTCAACAGCGCTTGACCGGCTGCGACACGTGCGCCTAGTTGCACCTGTTTGCGCACAACCGCGCCCGAAATCGGCGCACGCACAATCGTACGCGCCGCCATCAAGGCAGCTGCACGCAGCGCGTTTGCCGCCTTCAATACAATTGGGTGCTCGGCCAATTGGATGCCGGAAACCTGCGCACGCAGGGCATTGCCACGCTGATTCAACGCCGCAATCGCGGCATCGCTTGCGGCAAGCTGATCGCGCGCGTGTGCTAATTCTTCCGCCGAAACTGCACCGAGTGCCACCAGACCGTCACGCCGTGCTAGATCGGCTTTCTCCCGGCTGCGCTCAATTTCGCGCGCATGCAGCTGGGCGTCAATTTCATCCACGCCCAGATACGCCGCACGCACCTCGCGCACGGCGCGCGCGAGATCTAGTCGCGCCGCAGACAGCGCCAGCTGAGCATCCCGATCATCAAGCTGCACCAGCACATCACCGGCTTTTACCCACTGGGTTTCCCGCACCTGGATGGCGTTGACCACGCCGGCAATTTCAGCGCTGACCGGCACGATTTCACCGCCGACGTAGGCGTCCTCGGTGTCCTCCAAATAGCGGGCGTGGCTAAAATAGTAGGCGCTGTAGGCTATGATGCCGAGGATAAAAATCAGCGCTATCGTCAGCAGGCCACCCCGGCGTGCGGACACTTTGGTTTCAAGCTCGC
>JANNYO010000676.1:0-2557 GCA_031410115.1 Rhodanobacteraceae bacterium
CCGGGCTCGACACGGGTGATGTAGCGAATTTGCGGGTTTGTGCTCAGCACATTGGTCGACCCGGCAGGCGTGGGTGCTTGAAAAAAATGATTGTAGTTGCCGCTGCTGCTGACACCATGATGTCATCGTATTGCCCGGTGCCGGCATTGCCAAAACCACTGCGGACAATTTCTAGGTCAGCGCCATCGTGTTCGGCGCGGATCGTCGTTAGGCGATTAACTAGTCCACTCGGTGGCTGCGTCGGTGTGCCCATGAGTTCGGTGTAAAGCCCATCTTTGAGCATCAAAGTATTGCCCATTGCATGGTGGCAAAGGCCTTGGCAAAGGTTTTCCACGGCAAGCTGGTGCTGCCATTGCCGGTGCTGCCATTGCCGGTGCTGTCACTGCCCGTTGGGGAAACATAAAAAGCCGCGGTTTCAAAGCCAGAGCTAAAAATTTGCTGCGCATTGGCAGTGCGCACGCCCATGCAGCCGAGTGCTGTGAAAACCATCGCTAACGATTTCATATGTGCTGACCACCGAATGCGCATTGACGTGTGTTGCGGCCACAGTTTGGATGTTGTATTGATGATAATTGAGCAACATGTTTCTGCCGCAACTACACCGTCGACATAACGCAATGGCTGCTGGCTATTTGGCTACTCTGCAAAGCTGCGAAAGACACCGTCGGTTCCGCAAGCAGCCTGCAATAGTTTGCGCAATATACATGCTCTTTGCGCTTTGGCACGGCATCGCTAGTGCGCAATGTGCGCCGGTCAGGTTCAAACCCGGCGATCACCGATCACTGCGGCATTTCCGTGCTGCGCCTTATCAAGTTATTTGTGTTTCCGATGCGGGGCAAATTGTCAGCAATCTGGCGCTCAATTGCGCTGTTCCCAGTGGCTATCAGCTGCTGGCAGATCGGAGTCAGAATTCCAGCAGTATCAGGGCAAGAATGATTTTGAACGACAGCGAAAGCGCCGAGCAATTTAACTGGCGCACAACAATTTTGTATTGATACAAAATGGAAGTTATTGATTGAATCAAATAATTGCGGCGCTTCAAACCCGACAAAGCTTGCACTTTCGCACGCACGGCGCAATGCTGATCGCTTTAGCCGATGGTCACGCTGATGTCACAGGCAATTATTAATCGACTCAAACTTATCAAAACAAAGACGGGCCGGCTCACCATTTGTCGAGCTGCTTGAGCAAGACGCGCCGCAGCTAAGCGTGCTTGAGTTGCGCTTCGGTACGCCCTGGATTTGCAACTTGCTGGATATTTGGACCGCACCCGAGCGCGACCTGCCATTTTTTCCTTCGGCACAACTTTGGCCAGTGGCGTTGGCAAGTTTTTTGTGCGCCTGCAAGCTCAGCAAGGACGGGTTTGCCGGATTGATGTGTGCGCTGCAGGCACGCTTGCTGCGCTGTGACCGCGTGCGTGAAAAAGCCAGTCCAGCCGAACGGAACGGTGGCCTGCAGGCGCATCTGGAGGCAGTCGGACAACTCGCGACTGCCGCTGCGCAAAGCACGCAGGGTGAGTATCTGCAAACCTTGATTGATCAGGCGCTGGCAAATCCGCGCAGTTATCCTTTGCTGGAACTGAATGATTTGGTCGTGATATGTGCGCCATTGTGCGCCGAGTATCCATTAAAAAATCCACTGGCGGCGCGCGTGGGCGCTGCGCTGCGCGCCGAAATTGCTTTGCTTGCGCGCGCTCCGAACGATCACACGCTGCGCAACATTGAATGGCCGGGCGACAATCAGGAATGCTTAGCGGTGCGCCTATGGGCGACAAGCCCAAGTTCGGCACCGCTCGTGCTGCCCTTGGCCGAGTCGCGCCGACGTGACTTGGCATGGCGCTTGCGCGCGGCTGACGCACCGTTGAGCTTCAACACCATCAAACAGGGCTCGCCGCACAAATTGCAACTGCAAAAGCCCAAGAATTTGCACGAGCAAGATCGACAACGACGGCTCCAGCTTTTGGCCAAACTGGCGCGGCTTTCGCAGCTTGCGTTGATAGCCCAGCGGTTTGGGCTGGAGTGACCTAGATAGTTGATCCAATTGCGGGCGCGGATAGTGTTATTGCCGCGAACCGGCGCGCTATTGTTTTTTATGATGTGCAAATGCAGCCCTGGGGCTTTGATCCTAGCGATCGGAGCGGGTGGGCGGTGGCGATGTAGCTCGTGATAAGGCTGTTGCCAGCGTGTTGGGCAGGGTGAAATTCACCGGTCAAACGCCACCTAAACGCACGCTGCGCCTGCATCGCGGTTACTACCGAAAACGCGATGCTTGCCGCTCGCCTTAACCCTCCTCCTCGTCGTCGTCCTTGTCGTCGGCAGTCTCCTCATCCGCAGCATCCTCGGTGTCGTCACCTGAACTGTCTGGATCATCGGCCTCTACTTCGGTCGTCTCCTGGCTGTCGGCGTCACTTTCAGCGACAGCGCTGTCGTCGGATGGTGCCTCCTGGCCGCTGTCAGCTTCTGTGTTCTGCTGCTCAGTGGCCGGGTCTGATCCGCCCTGCGCATCATCAGTCAAAGGTACTTCACCCCTGCCCAGCGCCCCACCATCAGAACCATCG
>JANNYO010000677.1:0-6448 GCA_031410115.1 Rhodanobacteraceae bacterium
CCGGCGATTTTGATTTATCAGCCGGGCAGCCCAACCGCAGCGGAAGTCAGCTTAAGCTACAGCGTGGCGAGCAGCACGGCGCAGACGAACTATCCGCTGACGGTTGAGTTTTATAAATCTGGGCTCGGGAACAGCCCCGCGCAATTTTTAGGCCGCGATACCTTGTTATCGACCGAGGCAGGTAACAGCAAAAGCGTTGTTTTTACGATACCAGCTGGCATCGTTTTAAATAGCGAGAGCGTGATTTTGGCATCTGCCAGCGCAAATGATAATCGCGGCAGTAGTGAATTTAGCCGCTATGTGAGCTTGCTGACCTTCGTCGGCAATGCGCCCGCTTTTGCCGACCAAATCACGCCCGTTCGGGTGCGTATGCAAGCAATTGGACCGTTTCGCCCACAGGGCACGGTGACGATTTCCGACAGTTTGCTTAGCAATAGCTTCGTTCGCCGCTGCACCGCCACGCTCATGCCGACCGCAAATGCGCTGATCGCCGAAGCCGAATGCGACCTAGCGATCCGCGGCAATATCGGTACATCTACGTTGCTTTATGCGCAATACGAATTTGATTTCAACAATTTCCGCAATGAAAACGACGGTCAACCAACCGCGAATCGCAACATCAGCATCATTGCGCCATTGCCGGACAATATGTTCAAAGATGGTTTTGAGTCCCTTTGATCAATCGTCAGCCGATGAGGCCTCAACACTATTGAGGATGATCACTGCGAGCCAGCGCAACAAACAGATTTAGGCGTGCACCCAACCGCAATCAGCATGCGCTTTGGAGCATCCGCTCTATTACCTTGTGTGAGTTTTAGCGTTCAGATTTTTGCACATAGGCGGCGCCAAAAATGGCAGATCACACCGGACTTTACGACCCAAGCTTTGAGCATGACAGCTGTGGCTTTGGCCTCATTGCTTGCTTGGAAAAAAAGGCCAGCAGCTGGTTAGTGCAAACCAGCTTGAGCGCCCTGGCACGTATGAGCCACAGAGGCGCTGTAGGTGCTGACGGCAAAACTGGCGACGGCTGCGGGGTGTTGATCCATCAGCCGACCGAGTTTTTGCGCGCGGCAGCGTCCGAGCTTGGGATTGAACTTCCGGCTGGGCAATTTGCTGTAGGGATGGTGTTTTTGCCGCAGGATCATGCGGCAGCGGCGCAAACGCGCGAAATTTTACAGGCGGCGCTGATACGCAGCGGCGTGAAAACGCAAGGTTGGCGCGTGGTGCCGGTGGACGTTTCAGTGTGTGGCGTGCAGGCGCTGGCCGCGATGCCGCAAATAAGCCAAATTTTTGTCGCGCCGAACGATGCCACGATCACCGTGCATGAGTTCGAACGCGCGCTTTTCGTCGCGCGCCGGCGTGCTGAGCAAGAGCTGCTATCTGGCGCTTATATCGTCAGCCTTTCTAGCGTCACGATTGGCTATAAAGCGATGGTGTTGCCGGAAAATATGCCGGCGTTTTACCCAGATCTAGCGCGCGCTGATTTGACGTCCCGCGTGGTGCTGTTTCACCAGCGCTTTTCCACCAACACCGCACCCGCCTGGGAGCGCGCCCAGCCGTTTCGCTTTTTGGCGCACAACGGCGAGATCAATACCATTGAAGGCAACCGCCGCTGGTCAGTGGCGCGCGGGGCAAAATGGCGTTCGCCCCTGGTTGATTTCACCGAACTACAGCCACTGATTAGCCTGCACGGTTCGGACTCACAAAGTTTGGACAATATGCTGGAAGCCTTGCTCGCCGGCGGCATGGACATGCTGCAGGCGATGCGAATTTTGCTGCCGCCAGCGACCTCATCGCTGGAACACCGTGACCCAGATTTGTCGGCGTTTTACGAGTACCACAGCCTATCAATAGACCCGTGGGATGGCCCGGCGGGCATCGTTTTATGTGATCAAAACTATGCCGCCTGTACGCTCGACCGCAATGGTTTACGCCCGGCGCGCTGGTCGCTAACGGATGATAAGATCCTAACGATTGCCTCGGAAACCGGCGTATGGGATTGCGATGAGGCGCGCATTGTTGCCAAGGGCAAACTGGGCCCTGGGCAAATGATGGCGGTTGATTTGCATGCAGGCGTACTGCTCGACAGCGCTGCGATTGATCGCATCAACGCCGGGCGCGCGCCTTATAAGCATTGGTTAAAAACCGGCGTGCGCTATTTGGATGCGGCGCTAATTGATCCATCGCTGGCGCTGGTTTCGTTTGACGCACCGACACTGTTGCGCTTTCAAAAGCTGTTTCATTTGAGCCGCGAGGAAATTGAAAGCGTGCTGCGGGTGTTAGCAGAAACCGAATCGGAAACCACCGGTTCGATGGGCGATGACACGCCGTTCGCGGTGCTGTCGCATCAGCTGCGATCTTTGTACGACTATTTCCGCCAAGCCTTTGCGCAAGTCACGAATCCGCCGATAGATCCGCTGCGCGAGCGGGTGGTGATGAGCTTGAGCACGCAAATCGGGCGCGAAGGTAATGTTTTTGAGCAAACGCCGGAGCAGGCGCAGCAGCTATCGTTGAATTCGCCGGTGCTATCGCAGCGCAAGCTCAATCAGATTTTGCAGCTGCCGGAATTTAAGTCCGCCAATGTAGTTTTGCACCTGTATTGCACGCCCGAGGAAGGCTTTGAGGCGGCGCTGGCGCGCTTAAGTTTGGAAGCCGAAACGGCAGTGCGCGGAGGGGCAATTTTGCTACTGCTGTCGGATCGCTACCCGGCGCAAGAAAAGCTGGCGATTCACGCGCTGCTGGCAACCGGTGCGGTGCATCAGCACTTGATTCGGGTGGGTTTACGCTGCGACTGCAATTTGATTATCGAAACCGCAACTGCGCGCGACCCGCATCATTTCGCTTGCCTAATCGGTTTTGGCGCGACCGCGATTTACCCTTACTTGGCGTATCAAACGCTAAAAAGCATGAACGAGGCGGGCATTATCAAACTGCCGCGCGGTAAAGAGCAAATTGAGCTGGGCCGCAGCTATCGGCGTGGGATCAAAAAAGGTCTGCTGAAAATTATCTCGAAAATGGGCATCAGCACCATTGGCAGCTATCGCGGCGCGCAGCTGTTTGAAATTGTCGGCTTGAGTTCCGCCGTGGTGCAGCGCTGCTTTGAAGGCACGCCGTGCCGCATTGAAGGCGCTGGATTTACCGAATTGCAGAGCGACGCGGCATTGCTCAACGAACGCGCCTGGGATCCAAGCATTGGCCTGTCGCAGGGCGGTTTGCTGCGCTTTGTCCACGACGGCGAATACCATATGTACAACCCAGACGTGATCGCCAGCCTGCAGCGCTCGGTGCGCAGCGGCGACTACAGCGATTACCAAGCCTACGCCCAGCACGTCAATTCAAGGCCAGCATCCACCTTTCGCGATCTGATGCGATTGCGTGCGGTGGAGGCAATTGACCTAGCCTTGGTGGAATCCGAAGCGGCGATTCTGGCGCGCTTTGATTCGGCGGGAATGTCGCTCGGCGCGCTGTCGCCGGAGGCGCACGAAGCGCTGGCGATTGCGATGAATCGCTTGGGCGCGCGCTCAAATTCTGGTGAAGGTGGCGAAGATCCAGCGCGCTATCGCACGGAAAAATCGTCCAAGATCAAACAGGTGGCATCCGGTCGCTTTGGCGTGACGCCAGAGTATTTAATCAACGCGGAAGTGCTGCAAATTAAAGTGTCCCAAGGCGCCAAGCCGGGCGAAGGCGGGCAACTGCCGGGGCACAAAGTCAATGCGCTGATTGCGCGGCTGCGCTACGCCAAACCTGGCACCGGTTTGATCTCGCCGCCGCCGCATCACGACATTTATTCGATTGAAGATTTGGCCGAATTGATTTTCGATTTGAAGCAAATCAATCCCAGCGCGCTGGTGTCGGTGAAGCTGGTTTCGCATGCGGGTATTGGCACGGTAGCGGCCGGTGTGGTGAAAGCTTATGCCGATTTGATCACCGTTTCCGGTTACGACGGCGGCACCGGCGCTAGCCCGATTTCCTCGATTCGCTATGCCGGCACGCCGTGGGAATTAGGCCTGTCTGAAGTGCAAGAAACGCTGCGCATTAATGGCTTGCGCCACCGGGTGCGGGTGCAGGTGGATGGCGGGCTAAAAACGGGTTTGGACGTCATCAAAGGCGCGATTTTGGGTGCGGAAAGTTTCGGCTTTGGCACCGCACCGATGGTGGCGCTGGGCTGTAAATATCTGCGCATTTGCCATCTGAACAACTGTGCGACCGGTGTTGCCACGCAAGACGCGCGGCTGCGCGAGGTGCACTTTACCGGCCTGCCGGAAATGGCGATGAATTTTTTCAAATTTGTCGCCACCGACGTGCGCGAACATCTGGCGGCACTGGGCGTAGCGCGGCTGCAAGATTTGATTGGACGGGTGGATTTACTCGAGCTGCTGGAGGGGCAAACGGATAAGCAGCGCGGCCTGGATTTAAGCCCGATTCTGCGCGCCGCCGGGCTGCAATCGAACGAATCACAATACTGCACCGCCATCACCAACCCGCCGCGTGATCCAGCAACGTTGGCGAATAAAATGTTAGCTGACTTACAACATGCCATCAGCCATAAAACTGGCGGCATTTTTAACTATGAAGTGTGCAATCGCGACCGCGCAATCGGCGCGCGTTTGTCCGGTGAAATCGCTAAGCATCATGGAAATTTAGGCATGTCAGATGCGCCGATTACGCTGAAGTTAACCGGCGTCGCCGGGCAAAGCTTGGGCGCGTGGAATGCCGGCGGTTTGCAAATTTATCTGGCGGGTGATGCCAACGATTACGTCGGTAAAGGCATGTGCGGCGGCAAAATCGTGATCGCGCCGGGTAAGAAATCCGGCTATGTCGCGCATGAGTCCGCGATTATCGGCAACACCTGTTTGTATGGTGCCACCGGCGGCAAACTCTACGCCGCAGGCCGCGCAGGCGAGCGTTTTGCGGTGCGCAATTCGGGTGCAACGGCGGTGATCGAAGGTGCTGGGGATCACTGCGGTGAATACATGACCGGCGGCATGCTCGCGGTATTGGGCCGCACCGGCCAGAATTTTGGCGCGGGCATGACCGGCGGCTTTGCCTATGTGCTTGATTTGGAACGTGACTTTGTCGACCACTGCAATCTGGAGCTGATCGATTTACTGCGTATGTCGCCCGAAGGCGTGGAAAGCCACCTACAGCACTTACGTTCCCTGCTGCGCGCGCAAGTGCAGGAAACCGGCAGCGTCTGGGCGGCGCAATTATTGGATGAGTTCCGCGATGTGCTGGGCAAGTTTTGGCTGGTCAAACCCAAAGCCGCAAGCCTGGAATCACTGATTGATGTTTTGAGGCAGGCGGCATGAGCGCACACGATTTCCAATTCCTAGAACTACCGCGCAAAATGCCAAAAGAGCTGCCGGTGGCGGTGCGCGTGCACGGCTGGAGCGAAATTTACGGCAGCTTTGAGCCTGCCGGTGCAACCGCGCAAGCCGAACGCTGTTTGGACTGCGGCAACCCGTATTGCGAATGGAAATGCCCGGTGCATAACTACATTCCCAACTGGCTCAAACTGGTGCAGGAAAATCGCTTGTTTGAAGCCGCCACCTTGGCGCATGAAACCAACCCACTGCCGGAGGTGTGTGGCCGTGTGTGCCCGCAGGACCGTTTGTGCGAAGGTGCATGCACGCTCAACACCGGTTTTGAGTCCGTCACCATTGGCGCGATTGAAAAATACATTGTCGATGAAGCCTTTAAACAGGGCTGGCGGCCGGATTTATCAGCCGTGATTGCCACCGGCAAACGGGTGGCGGTGATCGGTGCGGGGCCTGCCGGTTTATCCTGTGCAGACCGTTTGGCACGGGCTGGCATTCAAGCGGATGTGTTTGATCGCTATGAAGAAATTGGCGGTTTGCTGACCTTTGGTATCCCACCATTCAAGCTGGAAAAACAAGTGATGCTGACGCGCCGGCAAGTGCTTGAGGCGATGGGCGTGCGCTTTCATTTGCGAACCGAAGTCGGCCGCGACATTCGCTTTGAGCAGCTAGTTGCCGACTACGATGCGGTGTTTGTTGGCACCGGTGCCTACACCGCCGTCGATGCGCATTTGCCGGGTCAACATTTGCCGGGTCGGTTCGAGGCGCTGCCGTTTTTAATTGCTAACGCGCGGCAAATTTTAGACAGTGATTTGAAGAGCGCAGCACCGCTTGATTTCAGCGAAAAGCGCGTCGTCGTTTTGGGCGGCGGCGATACCGCGATGGACTGCGTACGCACCGCGATTCGCCTCAACGCCGCCAGCGTCAGCTGCGTGTACCGGCGCGATGAAGCCAACATGCCCGGCTCGCGCCGCGAAGTCGGCAACGCCCGCGATGAGGGGGTGAAATTCATGTTCAACCACGCACCGATAGCGATTGTTGGCAGCGATCGCGTCGATGCGGTGCGCCTGAAAGACACAATAAGTGGCGTCGAGAAAACGTTAATTGCCGATGTCGTCATCACCGCGTTC
>JANNYO010000678.1:0-1276 GCA_031410115.1 Rhodanobacteraceae bacterium
CCCGCCAAGGGCACCCATGGCACTGCGCCGATTCGCGTGGCGGTGATGAGCGACATTACCGACCGCAAGCGGGCCGAGGAAGAGCTGCGCTTTTTAGCCAACTTTGATGCGCTGACCGGCCTGCCAAATCGCACTAAATTACTGACCCGCATGGCGCGTGCATTTGCCCGCGCCAAACGCCATGAGCATCGCGTCGCGATTTTATTCCTCGATCTGGATCGGTTCAAACAAATCAATGACAGCTTAGGCCACGCGGCGGGCGATGAATTGCTGCGCGGAGTGGCAGATCGCATGCGTCTTGCGGTGCGCGAAATTGATACGGTTGCGCGCTTGGCGGGCGATGAATTCGTGCTGCTTGTGGAAGAAATTAGCTCCTTTGATGGCGCGCTGATCGCCGCCCAACGTGTATTGGAGCGCTTTGCCGAACCGTTCAATCTTGCTGGCACGGATGTCGTAGTCAGCCCGAGCATCGGCTTGGCGATTTTTCCAGATCATTCTGAGCGCCCGGATGAGCTGTTGAAATGCGCCGATTTGGCTATGTATGCTGCGAAATCGGCTGGGCGCAACACCATTCGGGTGTATCAAAGTGAACAAAGCTCCGCTGCAGTTGAGCGCGCGGCGACCGAAATGCTGTTGCGCCGCGCGTTAGATCGCGATCAATTTGAGGTTTATTACCAGCTTGCGGTCGATATGAAGACCGCGCAAGCGGTTGGCGTTGAAGCACTGCTGCGTTGGCATCATCCGCAGCAAGGCTTGGTTGGTCCGGATGCGTTCGTGCCGATTATGGAAGACAACGGCATGATCATCACCGTCGGTACTTGGGTACTCAGTGAGGCGCTCGCGCAGCTGAAAGCTTGGGATATGTCGGGCTTGACCGGGCTGTATGTATCGGTGAATTTGTCGATCTTGCAGCTCAATCGCGGTAATTTAGTTGCCGAGCTAACTGATCTGCTAGCACGTTACGAGCTGCCGGGCGTGAGGCTAACGTTGGAGCTTACGGAATCTTTAGTGATGGCTAATCCGGAACAATCGATTGAAACGTTGAACCGAATCTCGGCCTTGGGCGTACAGATTGCGATTGACGATTTTGGCACCGGCTATTCCTCGTTGGCGTATTTGAAGCGCCTGCCGATCGACAAACTCAAAATCGATAAAACGTTTGTCCGTGACTTGGGCGCTGACAGCGACGATACCGCCATCACCCATTCCATCATTGCGCTGGGCCAAACCCTGGGCTTGACGATTGTTGCTGAAGGCGTGGAAACCGAAACCCAAC
>JANNYO010000679.1:0-9788 GCA_031410115.1 Rhodanobacteraceae bacterium
CGCTCAGCGGTGGCGCGGTCGGCGAAGGCCTGCACTTCATAGCCGTAGCGTTTCAACGCATCGGCATAGTTCGCGCGGATGATGGGTTCGTCTTCGACTATGGCGATCAAGCGGCCCATACGGTTCCTTAAGAGGATAAAAGTGATGCCTTTTATGCCTAGCGGCTGAGCATCTGACAAGTGGATGCGATGCGATTGCCCTAAATTGCGCCCGAATTCGCTAGCATCTGGGGCATCAACACTGCCGAATAAAAACCGCATGGACGCAACACTTGCTGCATTAGAAAGCCAAATAAGCAGTGCATTTGAGACGCGCACACAGCTGACATCGGCCAATTGTCCAGATGCCCTGCGCCGCGCAATCGGGCAAATTTTCCGCGCGCTCGAGGCCGGCAGTCTGCGTGTCGCACAACCCGATAGCAGCGGCTGGCGCGTGCATGAGTGGCTTAAAAAAGCCGTGCTGCTGTCGTTTCGGATTCACGATAGCGTTGCAATGCCAAGTTTCCCGCAAAATTATTTTGACAAAGTGCCCTTGCGCTTTAGCGATACCAATGAATTTGCCGACTTAGGCATCCGCGTCGTGCCCGGTGCCGTGGTGCGCAGTGGCGCGCATATCGGGCGCGATGTGGTGCTGTTGCCCAGCTTTGTCAATATCGGCGCGTTTGTCGGTGCGGGCACCATGGTGGACACGTGGGCGACGGTAGGCTCATGCGCCCAAATCGGGGCGCGCGTGCATCTGTCCGGCGGCGTTGGCATTGGCGGGGTGCTCGAACCCTTGCAGGCGGCACCGACAATTATTGAAGATGACTGCTTTATTGGCGCGCGCTCGGAAGTTGTGGAAGGCGTGATCGTCGAGCGCGGCAGCGTGATTGGCATGGGCGTTTATTTGGGCATGAGCACGCGGATTTTCGATCGCGCCACCGGGCAAATTAGCTATGGCCGGGTGCCTGCAGGCTCGGTCGTGGTATCAGGCAGTTTGCCAGCGGCGGATGGCAGCCATGGACTGTATTGCGCGGTGATCGTGAAAAAAGTCGATGCGCAAACGCGCAGTAAAACCAGCATCAATGAATTGTTGCGGGCTTAACGCTTAGTGGCTCAAATCCTGGCGTGCTTGCCGTGCGCACGCAGCAGCTGACAAATCTGATCGAACGCGGCGTTACTGGCTAGCATGGCGCTAGATATAGTGCAGGTTGCACCTTGATTGCTGCGCACATCAAGAAATCGCTTGCCATTTAATTCGCGCAATCTGAGTGATTTCATTTGCGTGTAGTCCAGACTGATGGTTTTTGTCGACCAGCGCGCGTGCGGCATGTGCAGGGCAAGCTTGGTCAGAACTAGGCGTTGCTGGGTGGTAAATCGCACATGGATGATGCGGCAAATAAGCGCCGTCGTCGTCACGCCCAGCACGCAGAAAAATCCATACAACAGTGTGGCGCTGTTCGTCGAGAAATGCAGCACATGACCAACCACTAGCCCGCGATCATTGCTTGCCGCGAAGTAGCCGAATGCGCCGGTTAACAGCAGAGTAGAAAACAAGCCAAATAAGATCGTGTGCCAGCGCACCTGATAGCTAAATTCGTGTGCCTCTAGCGCTAGTGTTGGCATTGGCGCTGACGCTGACACTGGCTAACCGGCAATCATCATCTGTGCCAGCAAAATTGCGCCGGTGCGGACATTGCCGCGCAGGTCCACGTCATTTCCCACCGCGACAATTTGCGGATACAGCGTCTTTAAATTGCCTGCGATGGTGATTTCCGAAACCGGATAGCTAATCACGCCATTTTCCACCCAAAAGCCCGCAGCGCCGCGCGAATAGTCACCGGTTACGGCGTTGACACCTTGACCCATTAGTTCCGTCACCCAAAGCCCGGTGTGCATTTGTTTGAGCAGCGCTTTAAAGTCTCCGGCGTTCGGTTTCACCACCAAATTATGCACGCCACCAGCGTTACCAGTTGAGCGCAGACCTAATTTTCGCGCGGAGTAGCTACCTAACAAATAGTGCGATAAATGCCCGGCCTGCACCAACGCGCTTGCGGTGGTGGCAACGCCTTCATCATCAAAGTTGGCTGAGCCCATCGCGCGCGGCAAGTGCGGCTGTTCTGCCATTTCGAACCAGTCTGGCAAGATTTTTGTGCCCACCGCACCCAGCATAAACGAGGCTTTGCGATACTGCGCACCGCCGCCGACCGCGCTCAGCAGATGCCCGATCAAACCGCGTGCAAGTTCAGCGCTAAACAGCACCGGCGCATTGCGCGTGCTTAAGCGCTGGGGTTCCAGCCGTGCCAAGGTGCGGCGCGCCGCTTGTTCGCCGATCGCTTCGGCGCTTTGCAAATCATCCGCGCACAGTTTGTTGTCGTAGTAGTAATCCCGCTCCATCGCGTCTTCGTTGCCGGCTAACAGCGACGCCGAAATCGAATGGCTGGTGGAAAAATCACGCCCAATAAAGCCGTGGCTGTTGGCATACACGCCATAGCTTGCGGACGCATTCACGCTGGCACCATCGCTGTTGCAGATGCGCGGATCAAACGCCAAACCCGCCGCTTCGCAGCGCAACGCAATTTCAATCGCGTGGTCGGCAGAAAGTGGCGTGCTGACCGTGCCGGTGCGATACATCCACGGGTGCCATGCATCTAAATCATGCAGCGTTTTCGCCATCAGCTCGCGCTCGCCCAAGCCTGCGCAGTCATCAATTTCAGTGAAACGCGCAATTGCAATCGCCTGCTCAATGGTGGCGCTGATCGAGCTTTCCGCCAAGTCAGCGGTACTCGCCGAACCTTTGCGCCCGCCGACAAAAACCGTCAGCGACAAGCCGCGATCCCGCGTGTGCTCCAGCGTTTCTACCTCCGCCATACGCACATTCACGTTCAAACCGGTGCTGACATTGACGCCCACTTCCGCCTGCGTCGCCCCGAGTGCGCGCGCGCGGGTTAAAACCTGCTGCGCAATTTCACTCAACCGATCAATTTCGGCGTGCGGCGGTGCTTCGGTGTTTATGGTGGTTGAGGGCGTCATGGGCAGCTATTTCAGAAAGTTAGCCGCTAAGTATGCCGCACAATGGCGTGATGATCCCGCGCGTGCGGCAAGCCGGGTGCGATTTTCCCTGCGTTGACGCCTGTTGAGCGACCATGAACCGCGACTCTGCAAACGCGGCGAAGCAATCTCGTTTGTACGATCTAGCCTACGTTCTAAGCCGCCATCGGATCAGCTAACACCACGTTTTCATTGCGGTCAGGCCCCGTGGAAATCAGCGTGATCGGGCAGCCAACCAATTGCTCGATGGTGCGCAAATATTGCTTCGCGTTGCGCGGTAATTTGTCGAATTCCGTGACGCCTTTGCTGACTTCAGACCAGCCAGGAAAGCTCATGTATACCGGTTTGCAGTCGCGCCAGCCTTCGGCGTCAATCGGTGCTTGATCGGTTTCGACGCCTTTGTATTTGTAGCCAACACAAACTTTCAACTCGGGCTCACCATCAAGAACATCCAATTTGGTGATGCATAAGCCATCAATGCCACTGACCTGCACGGCGCGCCTTAATGCCACGACATCTAACCAACCGCAGCGACGTGGCCGCCCGGTGGTGGCACCATATTCATGCCCGCGATCGCGCAAGCCTTGGCCGATCGCGTCATCAAGCTCAGTCGGGAACGGCCCGCCGCCCACTCGCGTGGCGTAGGCTTTGGCGATGCCAAGCACATAGTCCAAGTCGCGCGCGCCCACGCCCGTGCCGGAGCACGCGCCGCCGATAGTGGTGTTACTTGAGGTCACAAATGGGTAGGTGCCATGGTCGATATCCAGCAGCGATCCCTGCGCGCCCTCAAATAAGATATTGCCGCCGGCGGCGCGAATACCGCGCAGTTTTTCCGCGACATCTGCAAGCATGGGCTTAACGAAATCGCCGAAAGCCAGCGCCTCATCAATGATTTTCTGCACCTCCAAAGCCGGCTGATGCAAATATTTGGTCAGAACAAAATTATGAAAGTCCATGACTTTCATCAGTTTTTCGGTGACTTCAGCCGGATGGAATAGATCCGACATGCGCACACCGCGACGCGCCACTTTATCTTCGTACGCCGGCCCAATGCCACGGCCGGTTGTGCCAATTTTGCCAGCACCCGAGGCCGCTTCGCGCGCCTGATCAAGTGCTATGTGATACGGCATGATCAAGGGCGCTGCCGGTGAAATCATCAGGCGCGAACGCACGTCCACGCCTTTGGCTTCCAACTTATCAATTTCCGTTTTCAGCGCCGCAGGCGAAATCACCACGCCGTTGCCGATTAAACAGGCAACACCCGGGCGCAAAATGCCGGACGGAATCAAATGCAGCACGGTTTTTTCGCCGCCGACGATGAGCGTGTGGCCAGCGTTGTGACCGCCCTGAAAACGCACCACCGCTTTCACGCGTTCGGTCAGTAAATCAACGATTTTTCCTTTCCCTTCATCGCCCCATTGCGCACCCAAAATGACGACGGATTTGGCGGTATTGACTGATTTGGCACTAACGGAATTGAGCATTGTTGGGCTGCGGTAATAGTGGATTTAAGCAAGTATGCCCAATTCAGCCGCTTTTGTTTGCCGCGCGCCGTTTCATGCCGGATTATTGACGTTTGGTGGGTTTAGGTTTGCCCAGATCAAACCCAGGGCATTGCGAATCAAATATATTTGCTCATTCACGCAATTTCTATCGCCTAGAATTTTGACCTGAGCTATGTGCTCCGATCCCTGCGGGATCAATCATGGATTTAATTGAAGATGATTTCGGATGGCGTGCGATCGCTCATGTCGTTACTCCAAGGCTTGCATCGGCACCCGAACCCGCACCGAAACCCCACCGGCGGCGGAGCAGCCTAAGGTTAGCTCGCCGGCCAATTGCGCTGCGCGTTCGCGCATGCTGCCGAGGCCCACGCCACCGCGCGCATGTTCAAGCGCGCCGGTGCCATCGTCTTCCACCAAGAGCTGCGCGGTGCCCGCCGCAATGCTTAGGCTGATGCGAATCACTTTCGCCTGGCCGTGGCGAATCGCGTTTGAAATTGCCTCTTGCGCGATGCGAAACAGCGCCACTTCCAGCGCCAGGCTCTGGGCTTCGTAGCTGATCGAGGTGAAGATTAGCTGGGTTTTTTCCGATAGCGCGTGTAGAAAATATTCTTTTAGCGCCGCGATCAAACCCAGGCGACGCAGTCGATCAATTGCAACCAGTTTTTGGCTGGCGGCGGAAACGATCACAGGTTCGGCGTCGGGCACTGGCGAAAAGCTTCGCCGGGCAGGCGACACGGAAGGCAACGCGTCGATGCCCGGTTGCCGCAATTGCGTAATGAGGCCGCGCAATTCGGCGTGCGCGGTGCGCGAGGTGACGTGCACGTGTTTGAGCATCGCGCGGGTGGCGTTGGTGGGATAGTCGGGCTGCTCAATCAGCGCTTGTAGCAGCAGGTTGACCGCGGCAAGCGATTGCGCAATGGTGTCGTGCAGCTCACGTGCAAAGGCGTCGAGCGGCGCGCTCACGCCGCGCGGGTACTGATCGGTGGCACGTTAGCAACTAAGCCGTGGTGCATCGCGTGCAGCACCGCTTGAG
This sequence comes from Rhodanobacteraceae bacterium, assembly GCA_031410115.1. Taxonomy (GTDB): domain Bacteria; phylum Pseudomonadota; class Gammaproteobacteria; order Xanthomonadales; family SZUA-5; genus JANNYA01. Next base: position 5,568 of record JANNYO010000679.1, read on the forward strand.
TGCGTCCGTGCACGTTTAATTTTTCAAATAACCGGCTGGAATAGCTTTTCACCGTGCCGGTGGATAAGAACAGTTGCGTGGCTATTTCTTTGTTTGAGCAGCCCTGCGCCATGAGCGCCAAGAGCTGGTGTTCGCGTGCGCTCAACTCTTTGCCTATGGGGCTGACGGCTGCGCGCGGTGCCAGTAACGCTTGGCTATTTTTGTGCAGATACATATCGCCCTGCGCCAGCGCCTTGATCGCAGCGACCAGCTGCAAGCCATCGCTGTCTTTCGGTAAATAGCCACGCACACCGGCGCAAATAAGCTCACTCAGGCTGATTTCGCCAAGCTCGCTGGTTAAAATCAGGATCGCAGGTACCGCGAGTCCCGGAATCGGCGCGAGCAAGTGGCGCATACGCTCAAATACGCCCAGACCCGGCATCGACAGATCCATTACCACCACATCTGGTCGGTGCGCCGCCACACATGCGACGCATTGATCTCCATGCCTAAGCTTGGCAATAATCTCAAGCGGGGCATGTTGTGCTAGGTAGTGCGCCAAGCTATCGAGCAGGATCGGGTGATCGTCAATCAGCAGCACGCGAATGCTTTTTACTTCGGGGCTAGGCATAAAAAAGCAGCTTGGAAACAGGCGTTGCCGCAGTTACGTTTGTTTGATGCAGATAGATGCGAAAAGGGGCGATCCAAGATGCAGAATTTCCTGGTAAAACGAGGGGCGCACATTTCGCGCCCCTCGACTTATGGCTTATCAAGCAAACTCAGTAAATCGCATCCCCCGCATTGGGCGTGGTTAGATACGGAAACGTGGTGCGAAATTGCGTGGCGTTGACTTCGACGCCATCGTTCAATGGCAACTGACCGCTGGGCGCCTGTGCCGGCGTTAGCAGTACGCCCATCATCACGCGCAGCAAAATATCAACGACATCATCACCGGGCCTGCGGCCGTTCGGAAAACCTGCGGCGTCACCTGCGATCACACCCAAACTGTTTTGTGCGGAAGCCACAGCCGCTGGGGTGCTGGTGTTGAGCCGCAGCATCTCAGACGGCACAACATTCGGCGGCTGATTTAACGTGGCAATGCCGGTCAGCGCGGCAGCAACCAAGTCGGTGCGCGGGAACAGCGTCGGTGCCTGCACGCCGGCACCGCCAAACAAAATTTGAATCAGTGCGGGCAGGGTAGGGTTGGTGACATAGGTTGCAAATTGCCCGTCATTGCGGGGTTCCGAGCCGCTGAAGCGATCTTTATCACCGATGCCAATCACCAGCTCGTTGATCAACGGTGTCGACAGGCGCGAGAGCTGCACATAGGCACCGCCATCGACCGCACTTGGCAGGCCGGCGCTATTTGGCACCGCAGACGTGCCGCCCGGCGTGGCATTAAATACTTGGCTGCGGCGCAGGCTGGCTGTGGTCCATGCGCCAATGATCGGCTGGGTTGGCGCAACGCAGCTAATCGGCAATTCCAGTGCGATGCTGGTGATGTTGGAATCACCCACATCATCGCGATCTTGAATACCGTTGCGCGGGCCGATCGGGTTTAAGTTGATCAAATCAAACACTTCGCCCAGCGGTACGAAAAAGCCGTCTCTACGCTGCCCGACAAACACCCGGCCCGCTTCCACGCAGCCTGGAATGGTAATCGGGAACACGTGGCTGTCGGCATAGCCGGCATAGTTGGTAAAGGTTTTTGAGCCAATATTATCCAGCGGCTTGCGAAACACGGTAGGAACCGCATTACTCGCGCTGGTTGCCAGCACCGGCGCACTGGCGCGGCGTGGCCCACGAATCACGCCGACAGTGTAGCTTTCAATGAGGTTCTTCACCGCATCATTCGCATCCGGCGCAGTGCCGGTGATTTGACCGACCTGCACCAGCGGCACCGGAACCGATGCGCCACCCACCGTTAAGGCGATGTTTTTAAACAAGTTATTAAATTTAAATTGAAACGTCAGATCTTCTACCGCATTGCCATCGGTGTCGAAATGAATCTCGTAAATCGCTTCTGGGTCGAGATAAAAATAGTTTGGACCACCGTAGCCGCCCTGCAGGGGTTGGTAGTTTGCTAACACCGTGACAAAGTTGGAGCGGCCGGGTTCGTAGCTGCGAAACAGATACACATCGGTGGAATCAATTTTCGGATGCTCAGTCACGAACGGCGCTTCGCGGTGGCTTGATGCGATGACGTGCGTGCTAGCGCCCAGGCCGATGGCGGCGGCAAGTAGGGTGATGCTCATATTCAACTTCATGTCGTGCTCCTAAGAAATTTGAGTGGGTTTGAGATTGCTTCACTGCGTTCGCAATGACGAATAGGTGGAATGCGTTGAGATTGCTTCACTGCGCTCGCAATGACGAATAGGAGCTACTCAAAACCATTGGCAAAAATGCGATCCGAAACGATGCGCACGGTTAGCGCCGTTGGAACTCCAGTCGCGCCCTGTATGGTGATGGTGAAGGTTTCTTCCGGCTCATCGAGGGCATCGAGCAAGATTGGAATGCTGATGCTAGCGCTGGTATCACTGGCACCAAAAAACAGGTTGCCGCTGCTGGCGGAATAGTCCGAGCCCGCTGTTGCCGTGCCATCTTGCGTGCTGTAGCGCAGCAGCTGGGCGCCACCGCCCGTGCGGTTGATCGTGATAACCGCAGGCGTGGCGCTTTCCATCACCGTTAGGCTGCCCGCACTCAGCGCAAAGCTCGCGTTTGACTGCGTTACGATCAGTGAATCGAGATCCTGACCTGCACTGGCAATCGCGCCGAGCGCTTCTGCCACGCCGGTCGTTAAACTCAATTGATACAGCTGCGGCTGGCCGACGCTGGGGCTTGAGGTAAAAAAGCCAAAGCCTGCCATCACCGGCATATTGGATGTGCTGGTGAATACACCTGGGGCAATGTCAAAGCCAACGCCGCCGCCAAAATCGAGCGGCTGCCCAGCGAGCGTAATGCCCAAAGCCAGCGTTTGTGCGCCACTGTTGGGTGGATTTTGCACATACAGTTTGCTGCCCAATTGATCAATCGTGTATTGCGTGGTGGCATTCGGTGCGTTGACGCTATTGGTGTAGGCGGTGGCGCCAAGCTGCGTGGCAAGTGGTGCGGAAATTGCGCCATCGGGGTTAATGCCTGGGGCTCCGCTATCGCCATCCACCGGCGCACCAGTGTCTGGATTGATGCGAAAATTATTGCCGCCCGCATCCACCACGCGCACCCGATCCGCCATCGGGTTGAAGTCCATGCCGGTGGAGATATTGCTTAAATCCAGGGTTTGCCCGGTGCTATCGACAAAGGCGACTTGCCCGGTTGCGCCAATTGCAGCGGCAACCGCGGTTGTGCCCATGCTCTGCGGTTCCAAGCGATATAGCGTGCCGCGATCCAGTGCCGCATCGATCCCCAGCGCGAAAATTTGCCCGGTGCGTGGGCGCAAGTCCATGCCGACCAAACGCTCGCCTGCGGTAACACCGCTGACGCCGGCAAGCGCGGTTGTGCCCGGCGCATCCAGATTAAACCGTGCCAATTGCGTGCCTGTGTTGGACAAGGTCAGCGCCGTGGCGCGCGTGTTGGCCACCGCAATATCGATCACGTTCAACCCACCCAAGTTACCGCGCAATGTGGCCGCACCGGTGGCCAAATTGATGCGATACAGATTCGATGTGCCGGCACTGATCAGCACCGCAGCGGCGTCACCTACAGCCGCTGCACCGGAGCTTGCGGCATTGATACCGGCCTGGATGTCCATGCCGCCATCACTGGCAAAATCAAGCGGCAGTCCACCGACCGTGATCGTTAGCGGGCTAAGCAGCGTGCCGGCATTCGGCGGCTGTTGGATGTAGAGCTGATTGCTTATGTGATCGAGCACGTATTGCGTGGTGATAGCGGTGTTGATTTCATTGTTGCTATAGCCCGTCGCCATTGCCTGAGCGTTTACACCCGCAGCGGTCAGGCGCGCGTCCGGGTTTATGCCCGCAACTGAGCCGGCAGCACCGCCGAAATTGCCGTCGACTAGCGCGCCGTCATTCGGGTTGATGCGAAAGTTCAAACCGCTGGTGGCAACCACGCGCAAACGATCCACGCTCGGGTTGAAATCAATGTCAAAGCCGTTTGCCAAAATCAGCAGCGGTAGGCCTGCGGCATCAACAAAGCTTTGCGCGCTGCCCAGTGCCACAGCCGTTGCTGAGGCTGAATTCATTTGCAAAATATACAGCTGTACGGTGGCAGTTTTTGGGTTTTTCC
>JANNYO010000680.1:0-4925 GCA_031410115.1 Rhodanobacteraceae bacterium
CTCGGTTTCAAAGACATCGCACCACAAGCGCCGACGCATGTGTTGTTTATTCCCAAACGTGCGATTGCCACGCTCAACGACGCCAATGCGCAAGATGCTGCGTTGCTTGGGCGATTAGTGCTTGCCGCAGCGGCGCATGCCAAGGCGGAGGGATTTGCCGAAAATGGCTATCGTTTAGTGTTTAACTGCAATGGTGATGGCGGGCAAACGGTGTTTCACCTGCATTTGCATCTTTTGGGCGGTCGCGCGCTACATTGGCCGCCAGGTTGATTGGTTAATCTTGTGTTTTACTTCGCCAACCATGCGCCTTGATGTCCAGCCGCAGGCTATAAAGTGCGGTAAAAGCCGGAAATAGGTTCTGCAATACGCCGACCGAGTCGCTTTTTTTGGAAAATACAAAATAGCTCAAAGTCATCACGCTGCCAATCACGCTCATGTACCAAAACACGCGCGGAATAACCGGTTTTCCGGCTTTTCTGGAAGCTAAAAACTGTACCAACCAGCGCCCGGCAAACATCAACGCGCCCAGATAGCCAATCAGTTTCCAGGGCGTCACGTGCAGACCGCTCCAAGCGAGCCATAAAATCTGTTCGTTCATTTAAGCTTCGCCACGTCAGTCAACTTTGCCCGTCGTTGCAGCCAAGCAACGCCAATAATGTCGACAATCCCGACCCACAAGCGATTCCAAAGGCCGTATTTGCTCACCCCAGCCACGCGTGCGCGGTGCGTGACGACGACACTTTTTGTGGCAATGCCGGCACGCGCAAATAGTGCGGGCAAAAAGCGATGCATATGGTCAAAGTACGGCAAGTCCAAAAATGCTTGACGCGGGAACATTTTGATACCGCAGCCGCTATCGGGCGTTGCGTCGCGCAATAGCCGAGATCGCACTGCATTAGCGATTTTACTGGAGATGCGTTTTAACCAAGTATCGCGGCGATCTTTGCGCCAGCCCGCGAAGCATGCTGCGACGTTCAATTGGTCGCGCTCTGCCAGAAGTTTCGGAATGTCGGCTGGATTGTTTTGGCCGTCACCATCAAGCGTCACGATCCAATTGGCATGGGCGTGTTGCACGCCCGTGCGCACGGCGGTGCTTTGGCCGCTCTGACGCGTATGCGCATAGACATGCAGGTTGTCGTATTTTTCGATTAACTTTTGCAGTGCCACCTGCGTGCCATCTTTACTGGCATCGTTAACAAAAACCATTTCAAAGTCGCACACGCCGGTCAATGCGGCGTGGATTTCGCCGATCAATGTTTCAACGTTGTCTGCCTCGTTATGCACAGGCACAACAACAGAAAGTGCTGGAGGTGCAGCGATCATATGCAAGTGATGCGTTGAATTTAGAGCTTGTAGTATGACTTAACCCAAGCGACCAGCTCCGCCACACCGGTTGCTAGCGGCATTATAGGTTCATATCCAAACGCGAGTCTTGCGGCCGTGGTGTCAGCATAGGTCGCTTGCATATCGCCCGGTTGCATTGGTTTGAGCTGGCGAATGGCCGGTTTCCCAGCTGCTTTTTCGATCAAATCAATGAAATGATTCAATTGAACCGGCTTGCCCGCGCCCAAGTTATAAACCGCAAACGGGTTCGCCTTTGGCGGCGGCGTGTGCAGCGCCGCGAAAATGCCACCGACAATGTCGCTGACATGGGTGAAATCACGCAGCATATCGCCGCCGTTAAATACCTCAATCGGCTCGCCTGCCAAAATAGCTTTGCTAAACAAAATCGGCGCCATATCCGGCCGGCCCCAGGCACCATAAACCGTGAAAAATCGCAGTGCGGTGCATGGAATACCGTAAAGGTGTGCATAGGAATGCGCCATCAGCTCGTTCGCGCCCTTGGTCGCGGAATACAGCGACATCGGCGTTTGGATCGACAGGCTTTCGACGAACGGCGTTTGAGTTTGCGCGCCATAAACCGAGGAGGTTGAGGCAAATACCAAGTGCTCGACTGGAAAGCGTCTGCAGGCCTCCAAAATGTTGAGAAAGCCGGTCAAATTGCTGTGCAAATAATCATATGGAGCATGGATCGAGTGACGTACCCCGGCCTGTGCGGCAAGGTGGATTACATGCGTTGGGCGGTGCGTTTCAAAAACCGCCATCAACGCGTTTGCTTCGGCAACGTCTACAGGTAAAGGGTTGACGGCAAAATGCTGTGCGCGTGCAAGTTTGAGTTCGACGCTGTAGTACGGGTTTAAATTGTCGAGGCAAATTGCTGCGCGTCCCGCATTGACAATTTGGCTGGCTGTTAGTGCGCCAATAAAGCCTGCGGCACCGGTTATCAATAAAGTCATATCGCCTTTCATTGTGATTTATGGCTTGCGAGCGACAGTGGCCGATCAGGATCGCATTTAAAATAGCGGCGCTTAAATTTTACAGGAGCTTTCTTGTTGTCCGGCGCGGTTGTTTCCGACTATTATAGTGGGGCAGCCAGCCCATCTCGAAAAACGCGTTGCGCGCAAGAGCGCAACACAACGGGTGTAAAGCATAATTCCGCCTAGCCCATCTTGCCTTATTTAAGATTTATCGTCTGCCTAAATCCACCTCTTTCAACCAACGTTGGACTATCTTCCTATGAAAAAACTAATTCTGTCTGTCGTAATCGGTCTAGTTACGCATATCGCGGTTGCACAAGACCGCTTTAACTCAAGCCCAGGCACGTCGGTGGCTCCAGTAACTGCGAGCGTGTTTCAGCCGAATGCAACAATTACCCAGGGTTTTGATACTATTACTAGCGCAATTGCTGCTGGTTGGTTTAATAAGAACAATTCTCAGTCAGCAAATACGGCCCTGCCATTTAGCGAGGGCTGGACGCCTGGTGACGGTACACAAATTGTTCCTTTAGCAGGGCAGGCTGGTGGTGCGAACTCATTTGCGATCGCATCATTCGCAACGGTGGGTACCGGTGCGACTGGCACAATAAGCGGACAGGCGAGCAATTGGCTGGTTTCCCCGGTCGTGCAATACGGTGCGGGCGCGTCGCTTGAGTTTTGGACTATCAAGCGAAATGCGCCTTTCGATGACACCCTCGAAGTTCGTTTCTCAACAACCACGGCAGCCGCCAATGTTGGAACAACAACAACAGGAGTAGGTGATTTTACCAACCTAGCTTTCACTGTTAACCCAGCGGTTGCAAGTCCGCCTGTTGCGTTCACTTGCCCAGCGGCCGGCGTGACTGCGACGGCCGGCGCTAGCGCAAATGTCCCAGGATATCCAACGGCCGTGTGGTGCAAAGTAACGCTTACTGGATTTCCGGCGAGCGGTTCTGGGCGTATCGCGTTTCGCCATAGCACCCTTGACACCGGTAACGGTGGTGCCAATGGCACGATTATTGGCGTGGACACCTTCAGTTTCGTCGAAGGTGGCGGCGCTGGCGGTACAACGATCACCCCAGCTCCAGCGCCAGCCGCAGCGGCTACACCTGCTGTAATTCTAGCGCGTACCCTGCCAGTCGCATCTGCAACCTCAACGTTCACACTGTCCGCATCAGCTGCATCTTCAACCACGTGTGCGACAACCAGCGCCGGCTACTCAGTTGCGCCGAGCGTTTCCACCGTGTTACCTGCTGCGACCGCAGTGACCTTTACCGTGACACAAAATAGCGCTGTCGCTGGCACATTCCTTGGTGCAGTGACGTGTACCAACGCTGCCGGTGCAACGCCAGCAACGTTTGTTTATAACTTCACCCACACGGTCAATCGTGCAGTTGTTGTCGAGGTGCCTCTCATCCCAACACCGGCCTTAAACATCTGGGGTGCAATGGCATTGCTCGCCGGCCTCGGTTTATTTGGTGCATTTGCGGCACGTCGTTTCAGTTAAGTTAGTTTTTCAGCTTTGAAAAATGCCGACTTCGTGTCGGCGTTTTTTTGGCTGACGTTTTATGTTGGCAAAATCGCGCTGTCTCAGTAAATAGAACCCCAAACATGCACGCAATCAAACTTCAGCCTTTGCTATCTGTTGAAGATTGTTTAGCCGGAGAACGCGTCAGCGATGTTCGACACGAATATTCGGCGGGTGAAGTTTTTGCGATGGCGGGTGGTAGTCAGCGGCACAGTCAACTCATTTTCGTTGGCGAAATTTCGCTTGAGTGCCCGGCGCTGAGCTTTACCTTGGATCAGCTCTACAGCGGCACGGATATCCCGGCTGTAATCTAAGCGGGCGATGCGCCATTGCCGCGCGCCAGTGCAAGCGCGGTTTGCGCCACCCGACGCCCGAGCGCCATCGCTAAACTGCGCTCGTCGCCGCTAATACTGGCATTGCCTGCGCTGCCGGAAATATGGCTTGCGCCATAGGGTGTGCCACCGGTGATGGTTTCCGATAGCGCGTTTAAGGTGTAGGGCAGGCCGACTAATAGCATTCCGTGGTGCAGTAAGGGCCGTAAAATGTCTAGGCAGGTTGTTTCGTTACCACCGTGCTGTGTCGCCGTTGACGTGAACGCGCCGGCCGGTTTTCCAACCAACGCGCCGGACAGCCACAGCGGCGTAGTGGATTCAAAAAACGCCTGCATATTTGCCGCCATTGCACCAAAACGCGTCGGGCTTCCGACAACTAAGCCATTGCATTCGCGCAGATCGTCCAAGCTTGCGAGTGGCGCGCTGCTGGATTGTGTTGCGGCGCCGAATTCAGCCACGGTACGCAACCGCGCTTGAGCGCCGGCCGCCTCGACGCCGCGCGCGACTAAGCGCGCGAGCTTTTCGACGGCGCCGTGGCGTGAGTAATACAACACCAAAATTTCAATCTCTGGAAGATTCATCGGTATGCTCAAAAAAGGTATTCGACGTGACTTATACCTTGGCGGTAGCATGCGTGGCACTGTGTAAAGAGTATTGGTGATGAAAAGATTGACGAAAGTAGGTTTTGCCTTGGTTTCATTTTTGATAGTTGCACCCGGCATGAGCTTTGCCCTGTCGCCCGCACCAACC